>CAZCBD010000020.1:4002-23160 GCA_964496755.1 uncultured Melioribacteraceae bacterium | reverse complement strand
GAGTCCCGTACAGGTCACTTTTCCATTTCTTTTTCATTATCCTTGGTTCGGCTAATTTTTTTACGATGAAATTTTTAGGTTTAAATGTGAAATTTTGTTAAGTAATTATTTTTTTTGTAAATTTAACATTCTTTGGCCCATTGGTGTAATTGGTTAACACGTTGCCCTCTCAAGGCAAAGAGTACGGGTTCAACTCCCGTATGGGTCACAAAAAAGTTCTATAAAAAAAGCCTCTCTAATTGAGAGGCTTTTTTGTAAGTCAAGGTAGTTTACATTGTTTATATAAGAAAATGCTTATTCAATTAAAGAAGCGTACCTGTAATTATCGGATTCACCGAATTTATTAATTTGTTGAATTACATGAGCATTATAAAATTTTTTGCACATTTTACGTACTTTATCATTATTTCCAAATATTGCGACGCGTTTAACCATATAGATGCTTCTTTCTGTGTTTATTTTCATTAATGCCAAAGCTGCAACAATTCTTAATCTTTCATCTTTGTCGGTTCTCAATACTTTGATTAAAGGATTGACAGCTCTTGCGGACCGGACTTCACCCAATCTATAAATCACGTCTAACTTTAAACCAAAGTTGCCGATTTTTAACCCCTCCAAAAGATTAGCTTCAATTTGTTCGTATTTCGGATGGGTTTTGTCAATTTTTTGTGAGAAGGCAAAAACAGACGATGCTATTGATAGAAGCATAAATAATGCAAATATTTTAGTTGTGTTTTTCATTTTATCCCCCAACGGATTATTATTGTATGTTTTTTGATTACGATGTTTTACTACAAACTTAATCTTATGACGAACTTAATATTCAGTGGTTCCCTAAAGCTTTGATTTTTTTTTTGGGATTAATTTTCCTTTTAATATTTCTATACTTTACATTTTCATTATATTTAATAATCATTATTTAACTTTTTAGTGGTGATTAATTTGAGTTTGAAGTATTATTTGGTAAGAAATAAAGTGATATCCGAAAATGATGAATATATTCATAAAAGCGGAAAACATAAAAACTTTCCGTCTTTGCGATATTACTTTAAATCAATGAAAACTGTTTTTGAATCTTATTTGTTAGCGAAAAAAGGATTATACTCAAGTATTGCTTGGGAAAATGCCTCATTGAATATGCTTAAGGCTTGTGAGAATGCCGGAGCAGATGTTTTTTACAAAGGTATGGCCAATCTGAAAAAAGTAATTCCACCATCGGTATTTATTAGTAATCATATGAGTACTTTGGAAACTTTTTTGTTGCCTGCAATTATAAATCCGATAGTTACTACTACTTATATTATGAAAAAAGAATTGGTTGAAATGCCGATCTTTGGAAAAGTGGTTAAGGCAATTAATCCGATTGTTGTTGGCAGAAGTAATCCGAAAGCTGATTTGATGACAGTAATAAAGGAAAGCGAAGCATTGCTTAAAAACGGAAAATCAATTATCGTATTTCCACAAAAAACAAGAAGCAGTTATTTAGATAAAAAAAGTTTTAATACAATTGGTGTAAAAATAGCTGCCAAAAACAATGTGCCAATTGTACCGATTGCCGTTTTAACTAATGCATTGAACAATGGGAAAATAATAAAGGACTTTGGCAAGTTCGATAATACAAAACCTATTATAATAGAGATAGGCGAGCCATTTGAACCAACAGGGAACGGAAAGATTGATAATGCAAAGGTTATAGAATTTATTGAAAATAAATTTATTGAATGGGGTAAAAAAGATTTCGTCAAATAAAAGAAATTATTCTTTGTAACTTTTTTAGAATTACTTACGTCAAATATCACGTAGTAGAAATTAAATTTGTTCAAAGATGAATTCCGAGGAAATGATGAAAAAATATTTATGTATTATTTTTGCAGTCTGTTTTATAAGTACAGGATTTGCTCAAAAAAAATTAACACTAAATGATGCGTTAAAGATAGCTTTGCAAAAAAACCCTACCCTCATTAAAAATTCAAATAATATTATCACTTCAAAAAGTAATGTTAAGAATGCTTACGGCGAATTATTGCCAACATTTTCTATTGGAAGTGGTTTTAGTTGGCGAAGATTTGACAATGATAAGCCTCAAGTTTTTACAGATCAATTTGGCCAGAAAATTAGTGTGTTCAATAAAAATAAACAACAACGCACTTATTCAATGAGAGCGGGTGGAAGTGTTGTTTTGTTTAACGGATTAGCAAATTATGCAAATATAGCTAAAGCGGAAAATGATTTAAAATCTGCAAAATATAGAATAAATAAACTTAAACAGGATATAGTTTTACAAACTACAACTTTATATTATAATGTTTTGAAAGCTGAAAAGTTGTTTAAAGCTCGTGAAGAAAACTTGAAATATAACTCGAAACTCTTAGAACAAATTACTGAAAAAAATAAATTGGGCTCGGTAGCAATAGTAGACGTTTATGCTCAAGAAGTTCAAAAGGGTAATGCAGAATTGTTGTTAATTCAAGCTCAAAATAATTTTGAAAAAGCCAAAAATTCTTTGCTGGATTATTTGGCTCTTAATGTTCTAGATGATTATGAATTTGTGGATATTAACAATAATTTAATAGCGGATAATTATTATTTGGAAAATTATAATAATATTCGTTCGTTGGTTTCAAAAGCGCTTACTCGTAGAAATGATTTTAAAGCTCAGCAGCTTTCTCTTGAAAGTGCTTATAAAAGTATAACTATTGCTAAAAGCGGCTTGCTTCCTACTCTAAGTGCTGATTATTCTTTTAGCACAAGTTCGGAAAGTAATGCAAAAGATTTGTTTAAAAATAGATCTTATTCGGCGGGGTTATCATTAAACATTCCGATATTTTCAAATTGGAGAACGGAAAATCAAATACAAATTGCTGAAGTTCGAGCAATGAATTCGGAAGAAGATTTATCGGCTTTGGAACGCACAATTAAAATTCAAGTGAAACAAGGATTTTTAGATTTAAGTGCAGCTAAAAAGAGTCTTGATGTTGCAAATAAAAAAGTTATTTCCGCCAAAGAAAATCTTAAAATAAATTCCGAAAGATATAATCTGGGTGCCGGTACTATTATAGAATTGTTGAGAGCGGACTCACAATATATTCAAGCCAAAAGCGATCAAATAGATGCTGAGTATGAGTATTTAAGATTGAAAGATACTTTAATGAATTATTTAGGCGAACTTGATTATAAAAATTTTGAATAAAAACCAAGGAGAAATACAATGGCTAAAGCCAAAAGAAATTCAAAAAAGAAGATGATATTTATAATATTTGCGGGATTAATACTGCTAATAGTTGTTATGGCAATTATTGCCGGAAATAAAGAAGACATTATTTTTGTTCAAGTTGAAAAAGTTCAAAAAAGAACAATAACGGAAACAGTTACTGCCAATGGAAAGATTTTTCCAATAGAACAAGTGGTTTTACGTCCGGAAGTGAATGGAGAAATTGTTGAATTGCCCGTTGAAGAAGGTGATAAAGTTAAAAAGGGTGATTTACTTATTAAAATAAAACAAGATCAATATATTGCAAGAAAAAATAGGGCGTTGGCCAGTTTAAATTCAGCACAATCTACTATGAAAAGTCGTGAAGCAACCTTGGTTCAAGTTGAATCCGAGTATAATAGGATTAAGAATCTGGCTGCCAAAGGTTTGGCAAGTGATAAAGAGCTTGAATTGGCAAAAGCAAATTATTTGCAAACAAAAAATGGTTTGGATGCTCAAAAAGCTGCAGTGGTTCAGGCCAAAGAATCTTATAAAGATGCTTTAGCCGATTTGGCAAAAACGACAATTTATTCTCCGCTCGACGGTACTATTAGTCAGCTAAATGTTGAACTTTCCGAAAGAGTTTTAGGAAGTTCATTTAGTCAAGGAACTCATTTAATGACCGTTGCCGATTTGGGACAAATGGAAGCAAGAGTTGATGTTGATGAAAATGATGTAGTGAGAATTTCGGTTGGTGATACAGCTAAAATTCAGATTGATGCTTTCAAAGATAGAAAGTTTATGGGTATTGTAACTAGAATCGGAAATAGTGCTAAAACTTCAGGGCTTGGTACTCAAAACGAAGTTGTTAATTTTGAAATTAGAATTAAAATAATAAACTTACCGAGCGATTTGTTGCGTCCCGGAATGTCTTGTGATGCTGAAATTAGAACTGAAACGAGAAAAAATGTACTTACTGTTCCTATTCAAAGTGTAACCGTAAGAATGGACGATAAAGAAATGAATAATGATGAAGACGACAAAGAAGAATTAGTAGTTCGTAAAGCATCAAAAAAAGATAATGATGAAAAACCGCAAGAAATTGTTTTCATCGTAAAAGAAAATAGAGCTAAAGCTGTAAATGTTAAAACCGGTATTAGTAGTGATGAGTATTTTGAAATTGTTGAAGGATTAAAAGGTAACGAAAAAGTTGTAAGTGGTCCTTACAGGGCAATATCCAAACAATTAGAAGATGGAAAACTGGTTTCCATTCAAAAAAAATACAAAAAAAATACAAAAAAAATAAAAATGATAAAAAATCAAAATAATGGTGAATAATGAATATTATAACTATTGAACATATAGCTAAAATATACGAGTTGGGATTTGAGAAGGTTCATGCACTTGCCGATGTATCATTAAAAATAAATAGAAATGAATATGTGGCAATAATGGGGCCTTCCGGTTCCGGAAAATCGACACTAATGAATATTCTCGGTTGCTTAGATACACCGACAAAAGGATTGTATGATTTTGAAGGCAACAATGTAAGCGAAATGAATGATAATGAATTGGCGGAAATAAGAAACCGCAAAATCGGTTTTGTATTTCAAACTTTTAATTTATTACCTCGTTCAAATGCTTTGCATAATGTTGAATTACCTCTTATTTATGCCGGTGTTGATAAATATGAAAGAGAAGAAAGAGCAATTAAAGCCTTGGAAAATGTAGGTTTGGCTGATCGCATCTATCACAAGCCGAATGAACTTTCCGGTGGGCAGAGACAAAGAGTAGCGGTTGCACGAGCTTTAGTTACCGAGCCATCAATCATTTTAGCAGATGAGCCTACAGGTAATCTGGATTCTAAAACCGGTAAAGATATTATGAAACTGTTTCATGATATTCATCAGCAGGGTAATACAATAATTGTTGTAACTCACGAAGAAGATATTGCCGCTCATGCCGAAAGAATTATCAGATTGCGTGACGGTTTAATTGAAAGAGTTGAAAAAGTTGAAAATAGAATTATACCTGAATCGGTAACTGCTTTTAATAATTAAAAGAAAAGATTATGAAATTAAAACTTAATGAAATAAAAGAAGGTTTGTTTATTGCTTTAAAAGCAATAAGAAGCAATAAAATCAGAGCAATCCTTACTACTCTTGGAATTGTAATCGGTATTTGGGCAGTGGTTTTAATGTCGGTTGCTTTAAATGGAATTGACAAAGCTTTTAATGATGGTATCGGTATTCTTGGCGCTGAAAATATCTATATTTCAAAATGGGAGTGGGGGCCGTCCACTACTCCCTGGTGGGAAATAAGAAACAGACCGAATTTAACGTACAAAGAATATAAACAATATGAAAAACTTGCCAAACTTCCGGTTTCTATTTCGCCATTTGCTGCCAATCGTTTAACTGTGAAATATAAAGACCATATAAATGAATCAACTTTTATATATGGTACAAATAATACTTACCTTAAAACATCTAATGTTGAATTAGGTGAAGGTAGATTTTTTAGTGAAATTGAACACAGAGCAGGTCGGCATGTAGCGGTTGTAGGATATAATGTTGCCGATAATATTTATTCAGGTCCTGCTCTTTTAGGTTCAACAATTGATATCGGTGGCATTAAATATAAAGTGATTGGTTTTTTGAAAAAGCAAGGAACGGTAATGATGGGTGGATTAAATCCGGATAACATGGTTATTGTTCCAATTGAAACGCTTTTTAAACATTTTTCTAATCGAAGATATAATAGTATTAATGTTAATATTAAAGCTACTAGTGTTGAAGATATTCCAAATGTAGAAGATGAAGCCCGTTCTATTTTTAGAAAAATACGAAGCTTAACTTATCGCGATAAAGATAATTTTTCAATTAATAAGCAAGAAGCTATTCAAGAAATGGTTGATAAAATAGTTTTAATAATTAAACTTGCCGGGTTTGCAATTACCGGTCTGGCTTTGTTGGTTGGTGCTATTGGCATTATGAATATAATGTTTGTTTCTGTTAAGGAGCGAACAAAAGAAATTGGCGTTCGGAAAGCTATTGGTGCAAAACGTTCCGCCATTCTCAATCAATTTTTATTTGAATCAGCTGTTATTTGTTTAATTGGTGGTGCAATCGGACTCGGATTGGCAATATTATCTAGCTTTGCCGTAAATCAATTTTTACCAACCAGCATACAACCCGGAATTGTTATAATTGCAATTTCCATTTCCGTTTTAACCGGTGTTATATCAGGATTAGCTCCTGCATATACAGCTGCAAAATTAGATCCTGTAGAAGCATTGAGGTATGAATAATGAAATTACTTAAAGAAATTATTATTGTTTCCCTAAATTCTTTGAAAGCAAACAAGCTGAAATCTTTTCTTACAATTCTGGGAATAGTTGTCGGAATATTTTCAATAATTGTTATTACTACTGTTATTTCCATGTTGCAAACCAGTATTGAAAATGGTCTCGGAAGTCTAGGGCAAAATACTTTTCAGATTCAAAAAAATGCTATTAATTTCGGTGGAAGCCGTAGGCATAGAAAAGAAATAAGACAACGCAAAGACATTGAATATTCTCATTTTTTGTCATTTAAGAAAAAATATAAAGGCAATTATGTTGTTGCCGCAGAAGAATGGAATAATGCAAAAGTAGCACAATATAAAAATGAAAAAACCGATCCTAACGTTTCAATTGTTGGAATAACTTCAGGAGCACAAGACAACAACAATTGGATTATTGAGGAAGGTAGGGCTATTAATGCTAATGATGTTGAAAGGTCGGAAAGAGTTATTGTGCTTGGTAAAGATGTAGCTAAACGGATTTTCAAAAATAATATAAATCCGGTAGGTAAATTTATTAGGTTCGATGGGAAAAAATTAAGAGTTATTGGTGTTTATGAACCTAAAGGAGATATATTCGGTCAAAGTCAAGATAATTTTGTCGTTATTCCGATAACTACTTTTGCGGGTTTTTATGGAAAGCATTTCAGGTCAATTAACATTACTGTCAAGGTTGTTAATGAAAAAGAATATGCTGATGCAATAGAAAAAGCCGTAAGTGTTTTCAGAATCGTGAGAAAAATTCCACCTGCAGAGGAAGATGACTTTAGTATTTTCTCTAATGAATCATTGATTTCAACCTTTAACACTGCAACTCAAGGTGTAAAGATTGGTGCAATTGTTATTGGAATGATTGCTCTTTTAGCAGCAGGAATAGGCATTATGAATATTATGCTTGTTTCTGTTACCGAAAGGACTAAGGAAATTGGAATTAGAAAATCAATAGGTGCAAAAAAGAAAGATATACTTTATCAATTTTTAACTGAAGCTATTGTGCTTTCGCAAATTGGCGGTTTGCTTGGAATTTTCTTGGGAGTAATTTTGGGAAATGTTGTCGGTTCATTTATGAAAGCCACAGCTGTTGTTCCTATGGATTGGATTTTTATTGGTGTTGGGATGTGTACTTTGGTAGGTGTTGGATTCGGAACCTATCCTGCTTATAAAGCAGCGAACTTGGATCCTATCGAAGCATTAAGATATGAATAATGCTCCGAAATTTTTTTTAAGTGTACAATTGTGAGCCCGGCTTTATAGTCGGGTTTTTTTTTAGTTTTAAAAATCTTTTTTTAATTTGCTGACAATAATATTAGATTTGCTTATTAAAATAAACATGAAACCGAAATAAATATGAAGGTGGTAGAATGAGTAAAACCATGAATGCTCTTGTAAAAAAAGAAGCCAAAAGAGGCCTTTGGCTTGATAAGGTTGATATACCAACCATTAGTAATGATGAAGTTTTAATTAAAATAAAAAAAACAGCTATTTGCGGTACGGATTTGCACATTTATAAATGGGACGATTGGGCAGAGCGCACAATTAAAACTCCCATGACTATTGGTCACGAATATGTTGGTAACATTGTTGAAGTTGGTACCAACGTTAATTATTTATCCGTTGGCGATAGGGTTACGGGAGAAGGCCATTTGGCTTGTGGACATTGCAGAAACTGCAAAAGAGGAATGCAACATATTTGCGAAAATACAAAAGGCATCGGGGTTAATATCAACGGAGCCTTTGCCGAATATGTGAAATTACCGGCTACGAATGTTGTTAAATTAAATGATATGGTATCCGATGATTTTGCTTCAATAATGGATCCTTTTGGAAACGCAACCCATACTGCACTTTCTTTTCCCTTACTCGGAGAGGATGTGTTAATTACCGGAGCGGGGCCAATCGGCTGTATGGCTGTTGCAGTGTGTAAATATGCCGGAGCTCGACATGTTGTTATTTCAGATGTAAATGATTTTAGATTGGAATTTGCACGCAAAATGGGTGCTACTAAAGCTTTTAATCCGACAAAAGATGATATTGAAAAAATTAAAAAAGAATTACAAATATTTCACGGCTTTGATGTTGGTTTGGAAATGTCCGGCGCTCCCTCTGCCTTTAATTTTATGATTGAACAAATGTACAATGGCGGTAAAATTGCTTTACTTGGAATTTTACCTCAAAACACTCAAGTTTATTGGGATAAGATTATTTTTAAAGGCTTGGAATTAGTTGGTATTTACGGTAGAAAAATGTACGATACTTGGTATAAAATGGAACAAATGATTCGTGGCGGTTTAGATTTATCACCAATTATTACCCATCATTTTGATTATACGGATTTTGAAAGAGGTTTTGAAGTTATGGAAAAAGGCGTGGCCGGTAAAGTAATTCTAAACTGGGAAAAATGATTTCGTTTGAAAAGCGATTTGAATTTATAAAGAATTATAATTAAAAAGTAATTTAAGTTTAAACTAAGCTGAGGAAATAAAATGTTTGAAAATGTAAAAGAAAAATATGTTAATCAATTAAATGAAATTAAGGAAGCCGGCCTTTATAAAAACGAACGCCAAATTATTACTCCGCAAGGCGTTAAAATAAAAACAAAAGAAGCAGGCGAAGTACTTAATTTTTGTGCAAATAATTATTTGGGTTTATCAAATGACCAAAGATTAATTGAAGCCGGGAAAAAAGCCATGGACGAATGGGGCTTTGGACTTTCTTCAGTTAGATTTATTTGCGGAACACAGCAATTGCACAAACAACTTGAAACAAAAATATCAGAATTTCTTGAAACGGAAGATACTATTTTGTTTTCTTCGGCATTTGATGCCAACGGTGCGGTTTTTGAACCTTTACTTGGTCCCGAAGATGCAATTATTTCGGACGAATTAAACCATGCCTCAATTATTGACGGTGTTCGTTTGTGCAAAGCAAAAAGATATCGTTACAAAAACAATAGTATGGATGATTTGGAAGAACAATTAAAAGCGGCTAAGGATTCACCTGTAAAACTTATCGTAACCGATGGTGTCTTTTCAATGGACGGAATTATTGCTCAGGTTGACAAGATATGTGATTTGGCAGATAAATATGGTGCCATGGTTATGGTTGACGATTCGCATGCAACCGGATTTATGGGCAAGGGCGGTAAAGGCAGTTATGAATACTGTAATGCCGTTGGTCGTGTTGATATTATAAGCACAACTTTTGGAAAAGCACTTGGTGGTGCTTCGGGAGGTTGCATTTCAGGTCGTAAAGAAATTATTGATATGTTGCGCCAAAGAGCCAGACCATATTTGTTCTCTAATTCCATTGCTCCGGCAATTGCAGGTGCAACAATTAAAGTTTTGGATATGTTACAAACCACGTCTGAACTACGCGATAGATTAATGGAAAACACTCAACTTTTTAGAAAGGGAATGAAAGATGCAGGATTTACCATTGTTGAGAGCGAACATCCTATTGTTCCGATTATGTTTGGTCATTTGCCCGATGATGCTAAGCTTTCCCAAATATTTGCTGAAAAATTATTAGAAGAGGGAATTTATGTGATTGGGTTTTATTATCCTGTTGTACCGAAAGGTAAATCAAGAATTCGTGTTCAAATTAGTGCTGCTCACACAAAAGAAAATATTCAATTTGCAATTGAGAAATTTACAAAAGTAGGTAAAGAATTAAATGTGATTTAATATTAAAGGGATTTGAAAAAAACTCCGGCAAAATAACCGGAGTTTTTTGTTTTTATTTAACCTTAAACCATTTATATAAAGCGGGTAGTACAAGTAAAGTTAAAATTGTAGATGTAAACAATCCTCCTACCACCACCACAGCCAAAGGTTTCTGCACTTCGCTGCCTGTTCCGGTTGATAAAAGTAATGGTATTAGTCCGAGTGCGGTTGTTAATGCTGTCATTAATACAGGCCTAATTCTTAAAACCGCACCTGTTATGGATGCTTCATTTATTTCAACTTTATCTTTTACTAATTTATTTAAATAAGTAATAAGCACCATTCCGTTTTCGAGTGCAATACCGAAAAGGGCAATAAAGCCAACCGAAGAAGGTACGGATAAATTCATATCAAATATCCAAAGCGAAAGAATTCCGCCAACCAAAGCAAGTGGAATATTGAACAAAATTAATAAAGAGTTTTTAAATGATTTAAAAGAAATAAACAAAAAGAAAAATATTATGATAAGAGTGGCGGGAATAACAATTGCAAAACGTTTATTAGCTTCCTGTTGAAGTTTAAACTGTCCGCCCCACGTAGTAAAATATCCTACGGGTAATTTAATTTCCGAATCAATAGCTTTTTGAGCCTCTTTAACAAAAGAACCTATATCTCTATCCAAAACATTGCATTGGATTGTAATGAATCGCTGGTTTTGCTCACGGGTAATTTGCCTTGGGCCAACAACCTCTTCAATAGAAGCAAGTTCACCCAAAGGAACTTTCAAGCCGGAAGGGGCTTTGATTAAAATATTTTTTATGCTTTTTATTGTAGAACGATTTTCTTTTTTAAAACGCACTAAAATATCAAATCGCTTAATTCCTTCAAATATTTGCCCGGCCACAGTACCGCCAATTGCAGTTTTTACAACTTCCTGCACATCAGAGACATTAATTCCATAGCGGGCAATAGCTTGTCTGTTAATATTTATTTTCAATTGTGGAGTTCCGCTAATTTGGTCAACTTGAATATCGGCGGCTCCTCTTACTTTTTTAACAACAGCGGATATTTTGTGAGCGGTATTTTTTAGCTTATCCAAATCATCACCGAAAAGTTTAATGGCTAACTCTGCTCTAACACCTTCTAATAATTCATCCACTGTCATTTCAATTGGTTGTGTATAATTTGTTTGCACTCCCGGAATTTCACCAAAGTTTTCTCTGATTATTTTCTCCAAATCATCTTGGTTAATTCCATTTCTCCACTCTGCCTTCGGTTTAAGTATTACATACATTTCAGCGCTGTTTACCGGATCTGTATGTGCACCTACTTCTCCGCGTCCTATGCGCGTAATTACGTTATCAACTTCTTTAATCTTTAATAATCTTTTTTCGGCAAGCATGGTTAAACGTGTGCTTTCATTAAGTGAAATTGATGGTGCCATCGAAAGACGGACAATTAACGTACCTTCTTTTAATTTTGGTGTAAACTCGGAACCTAATCGCGGAAAAATTAATATTCCCGTAATTAAAATTAAAACAGCTAAAATAATAGCAACAATTCTTTTTCTAATGAAGAATGTAATTATAGGTAGATATAATGCTTTAATTTTTCTTAAAAGAAAATTTTCTTTTGATGTTAAATTGTCTGAGTTTAAGTTATTAGAGTTTAAGTTATTAGAGTTTAAGTTGTTTAAACTTGATTTACTTTTCATAATTAATGAAGAAACAACAGGAGCAATAATAACAGCGTATATTAATGAACCCAGCATCGCTAAGGCTATTGTATATGCCAGAGGTCTGAATGTTTTTCCTTCAACACCTTGAAGTGTAAATAAAGGAATAAAAACTATTATAATAATTAGTATTGAAAATATAATCGGTCTTAAAACCTCTTTGCTTGCCATTAGAATTGTTTTAATGAGAGGCAGCTTATTTTCTTTTTCATTTATTTTTCTATCTATGTTTTCAACCAGAACTATTGTTGCATCAACCATCATACCGATAGCTATAGCCAATCCGCCAAAAGACATTAGGTTAATGGAAATCTTTAAAAAGTACATTCCAATAAACGCTACCATAATTGAAAAAGGTATGGAAAATGTTACAACCAAACTGGGTCTTATTGAGCCCATAAATAATACTAATACTAAGGTTACAAGAATAATACCCAATAATAATGCATCTGTAACGGTTTTTACTGCCGATTCCACCAAGGTTTTTTGTTCATAATAAGGAACAATTTTAACACCTTCGGGTAGAGATTTATTTATTGCATCAAGTTTTTTTTCAACATCCGAAATTACTTTTGAAGAATTACTGCCGAAGAGTTTTACTACCATTCCGGCAACTATTTCCTTTATGCCGTTATGTGTTTGTACGCCACGTCTTATGGCACCACCAATTTTTATATCTGCTATTTGGGTTAAAAATATAGGTATTCCGTTTTTAGATTTAATCACAATTTTTTTTAAATCATCAATTCTTGTGGCAAGTCCAAGTGAACGAACTACAAATTCTTCGGAATTTTTTTCTATAAATTGTGCTCCTACATTTAAATTGTTGTTTTTAATTTTTTCAACAACTTCATTAACAGTTAAATCATATTTTAAAAGCGCATTAGGATTAATTTGAACTTGAAATTGTTTTTCCCAACCACCAATACCAAGTACTTCAGTAACCCCCGGCACAGATTGAAGTTGGAATTTTACAATCCAGTCTTGAATGCTTCTTAATTCCTCAAGTGAATATTTACCTGTTTCATCTTCCAAATAATAAAATATAATCAAACCCATTCCGGTAGAAATCGGTCCCATCTTCGGTTCACCGAAGCCCGCAGGAATTTGCTCTGCAGCTTCTTGTAATCTTTCATTTACCAACTGTCTGGCAAAATAAATATCTGTTCCATCCTCAAAGTAAATATTTACAACAGATAATCCGAAGTTTGAAACGGAACGAATTTTTTTCAAATTGGGTATTCCGTTCATTGCTACTTCAATTGGAAAAGTAACATACTTTTCAACTTCTTCCGGCGCCAGTCCCTCCGTCTCGGTAAATACTTGAACAAGTGAGGGGGAAACATCAGGGAAAGCATCTATTGGCAACGAATTGTAGCTAAAATAACCGCCTAATAAAATTGTTAATGATGCAACAAAAATCATTAAGCGGTTTTTAAGTGAAAAATCAATAATGTTTTTCATAAAACCTCCTTAATGACTATGACCGCCGCCAAATGAATTTTTTTCAAGTTCGGCTTTTATATTAAACGATCCTTTTGATACATATATGCTATTTAATTTTAATCCTGATTTTATTTCAATAAATTTATTATCTCCTTTGCCTAATACTACCGGCTCAGGTTTAAAACCTTTTTCGGTTTTTATAAATACAACATTTTTGTTTTCAAAAAATTGAATTGCGTTTTGTTCTACTGCAATATTTACTTTCTTCTTGCCAATTGAAACTTTACCAGTAATAAACATACCGGGTTTTAGTTCGTCATTTTTATTATCTAAAATTGCTCTTGCAACAAGAGTTCGTGTTTCCTTATCAATAGTAGGGCTTAAATATGAAATTACTCCCAAAACGGTTTTATTACCGATCTTTATTGAAATCTTCTGGCCTAATTTTACTTTTGAAATATCATTTTGATAAACAGCAAAATCGGCCCATACGTTTTTCAAATCAACAATCATAAATGATTCTTTTTCGGTATTAGTAAGTTCTCCTTTGGTAATGTGCATATCCACAATGGTTCCGCTAATCATTGAAACCAAATTGTAATCTGAGAGGCTTTCATTACTTTCTATTTTTGCTAATATATCTCCTTTGGAAACTTTGTCTCCAATTTTTTTATAAATTTCTTTAACAATTCCTTGAAAACGCGGAATTATGTCATAAACATTACGTGGATCGGGTTTAATTTCGCCACTTAAATCTAAACTTGTAGTTATGTAATTGGGTGTTACTTTTTTTAGTTCAATTCCAAGTTCTGATATTTCAGCTTCCGATAATTTTACCAAATCTTCGTCTTTCTCTTCGGATTCAATTAATTCAGAATGTGTTTCTTTATCAGAAGTATTTATATGTGTTTCTTCGTCTGCATTAGTATTATTGCCCATAAACAGGATTGAGAGAGCTATTCCCGTTACAAAACCAATTAATACCAGTAAGAATTTATTGTTTGTTTTCATTGTATTACCTCAATTTCAATTCAATTTTTCTGCAATTATTTTTTCAATTTCATTTCTGTTTTGAATTATTTCCAGTTCCAGTTCAATTACTGTTTTTTCAATTTCAAATAAGTTGTTTTTGGTTTCAATTAAATCCAGAAAAGTAAACTTACCCATTAAGTATCCTGCAAGTATTTTCTTATATACTTTTTTGCTGTTACTTAACAGATTATTTTTTGTTTTACTCAGTTCCGAAATAAAATAATTGTAGTTACTTACGGTTTGGAATAATTCAGTTTTCAATTGTTTGATATTAAACTTAATCAAAGCTTGATTTTTTTCTTTTTCAACTAAAACGCTTTTAATATTTCCTTGATTTCTATTTAAAATTGGCAAAGGTAATGAGACCCCGAGAACAAAAACGTTTTGTTTTACTTCCTCCAACCTTTTAATTCCGATTTTAGCAGTGAGATTCGGTATGGTTTGATTTTGCTCAAGTTTTTGTTCAATGTCAATTCTTTTTGAAATTGTTGTTAGTTTTTTAATGGTTGGATTATTTTTTACTTTATGTTTAAGGTCTGAATATTTAACATCAGAATAATTATTATGTTTTTTAACTATTCCGAAGTTGGAGTTCAAACCGGCTATAAAGGAGATTTGTTTTTTTATTCGCTTGATTTCATTATTAATTTTAGCTTGCTCAATTTCTACTTTCGATTTTAAAATAGAGGCTCTGGTAAATTCTGCATAATTAGTTTTTCCGGCTTTAACCATAAAATCTATTTTTACCAGTATTGTGTCTAAAGATAAAAGTATTTTTTCATTCAAGCTAATTCGCTTTTCCAACGAAACCAAATTGGCAAATAATTTTTTTATTTTAAATGAAATTAAATTTTCATTTTCCTCAATTTCAGCTAATAGCGTGTTTTTGTTTAATCTTTCTATTTCTGTTTGATACTGAATTTTATTTCCAAGAATTATTTCTTGCGAAAGCGAGAAGGTGGATTCAGAAGATTTTAATCCGCCGAATTCATTTTTCCCCGCAAAATTTTCAATTTCAATTTCTAATTCAGGATTTGGCAATAAGCCACTTTGTAAAATTATAGCATCTGCTTGTTTAATATTTTTTCTTAGGATTTTTAATGTTGGATTATTTTTTAAACTAAATTCAATTAAATCATCCAAAGTAAATTTCTTTGCTTCGGGTGTTTGAGCAAAAGCAAAGAAAACCGAAAAAAATCCAAGAAAAATGAAATACAAAACTTTTTTCATTTTTTCTCCGTGATTGTATTAAGGGTTTAAATTAATGTTTAAAAGAGTTGATTATCTCAAATCAAAAGCGAAATAGTTTGATATGCATCTAAGGGGGGAGTTAAATTTTTTAAAGTGGTTTTTACAGAAAAATTTGTAATTCTATAAAATTGTTCGATATCGATATATTCAAAATTAAAGCAAGTGTATAATTTGAAATTGGAAAATATTTGAATTGCCGATTGCTCTTCACAATCATCAAAATTAATGTCATGATCTATATGTGAAGAATGTGAGTGTGAAACAAAAGGGTTAAATTGAGCTTCACTGTGATTGTTTTGATTTAAACTAACTCCCAAAATATTTTGTCCTTTTTCAGCAAAACGTTTTGATGTGTGATAAAACGGATGGATCACAATTAAGTGCAATAATAAATGCGATAAGCTTATCCAGACGACTATTTTTTTCAAGCTTTAACCTTTGTTACCTAATTTATTTACATATTTGGAAATTTAAAGAAAAATTCGATCATTTACCTACTAAAATAGTATTATTTTAATCAAATTTTTTACTTAAAATATCAAAAAACAAAAATAATAAGTTTTTAACTAAAATTCGTATATTTACTTGCTAATTTTTAAGGAGAATTTTAATGACAGAATGTTATTGTGGTTCGGGATTAGAATTTGATAATTGTTGCAACCCTATTTTAAGTGGTGAAAAAGCGGCACAAACACCCGAAGATTTGATGAGAAGCAGATATTCCGCTTACGTAACTAAAAATTATGAATATTTAAAAAATTCACTTCATCTGGAAAACAGAAAAGATTACGATGAAGAGGCAACTATTCAATGGGCGGAAAATGCTACATGGGAAGGTTTGGAAATAATTTCTACCGAAGGTGGTGCTACAAATGAAAAAGACGGTAAAGTTGAGTTTAAAGTAACTTTTAAAATACAAAATGAACGAATTATTCATCACGAAATTTCGGAATTTTCTAAATTTGAGAATAAATGGTACTTTGTAAAAGGTAGAAATGTGGTGCCGAAACCGATTGTAAATGAAAATAAAATCGGCAGAAATGAACCCTGTCCCTGCGGCAGTGGCAAAAAGTATAAAAAATGCTGCGGTAAATAATAAACCGCCAAACAATAATTTGGTAAAAAAATGAAAATTACTACAAAAGTTCGCTACGGAATACGAGCTTTGAATTTACTTGCCGAAATTGAAAATGAAAATTCAACTCTACAAATTTCAAAAATGGCAACGGAAGAAAATTTATCAATCAAATATCTTGAAAATTTGATGGTAAAATTGCGAAATGCAGGCTTGGTTGAAAGCAAACGTGGTAAATCCGGTGGGTATAAGTTGGCTAAAAAAGCAAATCGGATTTCCATTGCTGAAATTTTTATGGCTTTGGATGAGTCTTTTGAGCTCGTTCCTTGTTTGGGTAGTGATTATGCTTGCGAACGCAAAGAAATTTGTGGTACTTATGATTTGTGGAAAGACTTATCATTATCAATTAAAACAAAATTAGGAAATATTACTTTAGAAACTCTAAAAAGAAATGAAAGGATATTGTTTTGAATAAAAAAACTACAGTTGCAGTTGGATTAAGCGGCGGCGTTGATTCTTCGGTTGCAGCTGCAATTTTAACAAAAAAAGGTTACAATGTAATTGGCCTTACAATGAAAATATGGGACGGTTCATATAAACTTGAAGAAACCGGAAATGATGCTTGTTTTGGACCCGGCGAAGCTCAGGATATTGAATTGGCTTCTGAAGTTTGTAAAAAACTTGGAATTGAATACAAAGTTTTTGATCTTTCAAAGGAATATAAACAGCATGTGATTGAATACTTCAAGGACGAATATTTGCAAGGCAGAACTCCTAATCCGTGTGTGATGTGTAATCATAAAATGAAATTCGGATTTTTAATTAATAAAGCAAAAGAAGCCGGAGTCGATTTTGATTATTTTGCAACAGGGCACTATGCAAAAATAAAAAAAATTAAAGGTGAATTTTTCCTTTCAAAATCTACAAATATAAAAAAGGATCAAACTTATTTTTTAAGTGGTTTGGAAAAAAATCAGCTTTCGAATTTAATGTTTCCTCTTGGAGATTTAGATAAATCACAAGTCCGCGAAATGGCTGCCGAGCTTGGGTTTGAAGTTGCTGAAAGAAAGGATAGTCAAGATTTTATTACCGGAGGTGATTATTCGCCATTGTTTAAAGAAAATGAAACTACTCCGGGTGAAATTGTAAATGATAAAGGTGAGGTCTTAGGACAGCATAAAGGAATAATTTTTTACACGGTCGGCCAAAGGAAAGGTCTTGGAATTAGTGCACTGAATCCTTTATATGTTTCCAGAATAGATGCTAAAAATAATAGGGTTATAGTAAGCGATAATAACGCATTGTTTTCGGAAAATATGTTTGTTAAAGAAATGAATTATTTCCAAAATTATTCCGTTGGAGATTCTTTTAAATGCAAAGTTAAAATCAGGCAAAAACACGAAGAAACACCGGCTGAAATTAAAGTACTGGAAAAGGATAGAGTAGAGGTGAAATTTGAATTTGCCCAACGTGCCGTTACTCC
This sequence comes from uncultured Melioribacteraceae bacterium, assembly GCA_964496755.1. Lineage (GTDB taxonomy): Bacteria > Bacteroidota > Ignavibacteria > Ignavibacteriales > Melioribacteraceae > CAZCBD01. The sequence goes on along the minus strand of CAZCBD010000020.1, from coordinate 4,944 downwards.
GGGGCAAGTTGCTGTTTTTTATGACAATGATTTGGTGCTTGCTAGCGGGTTAATAGAAAAAAAATAATCTTTTAATTCTAATAAAATTTAATTCTAAAATTAAGGAGAGTCTAATAAAGGCTCTCCTTTTTTTTTGAATTATAGGAATTTTTTTAAAAATTTAATGAACAACTAACTTAAGCCAAAGTCCGCACCCTAAGCGAACTCGAAGGGTCACGGACAAAAGAAATGAACAGGGAATATGTTAAGTGATGGTAAACTTATGCATACTTCGACTTCGCTCAGTATGCTTTAACGGACTAGTATAATTTCTGCGGCAGGGGGCACAAGGTGAAATTAGTTAACTGAAGCTGTTAAATCCCTACTTAATTTGGGGTGAAAAAAAGATTTTTAGTGTAATTTTTTTAAGTTGTAAAAAAACATGAGTGCTCCCAGCCAAAATTAATGTACACTATTAAAAGAACGGGGGATAAAACAACCGCTAACCGTTTGTGAAACAAAGACTTACCCCCTGTTGTTTGATTTATTGCCGAAAGCCTGTTTTATTCCTTTATTTAAACTGGTTTATGCGGGAGCATGTTGGGAGCATGCAAAATGTAATGTTTTTGTAATAATATTTTATGAATTAAATTGCTATTTTGCGTTTGTTTTTAGTAAATACTCTTTCTAAAAATTGTTAAAATTTATGGACAACAAAATGAAATTTTTTATTGTTTTTATATTATTTATTTTTAGTAGTATTTGTTTGTTTGCTCAGCATTCGAAGCCCGATACAATTAAAGCAATTTATTCAAATTCTAAAATTTCAGTTGATGGAAATTTAAATGAATCTGTTTGGCAATCGGCTGTAAGAATCAAAAACTTTACTCAAAGAGAACTTCACGAAGGATCACCTGCAACAGAAAAAACCGAGGTTGCAATTTTATATAATCAAGATGAACT
>CAZCBD010000020.1:1546-3992 GCA_964496755.1 uncultured Melioribacteraceae bacterium | reverse complement strand
ACATCGGAGTTTGGTGTTTTGATAAGCATCCCGAGAAAATTTCGGCTCACCAAATGAAGCGTGATTTTAGTTGGGGCAGCGATGACAATTTCGAAATATTTATTTGTACTTTTAATGACAATAGAAACGGTTATTTGTTTGTTACAAATCCGAATGGTGCTATGGCCGATGTTTGGGTTGGTGATGAAGGAAAGGAGTTTAACAAAGATTGGGACGGTGTTTGGAATAGTGCCGTTTCGGTTACATCGGAGGGATGGTTTGCTGAAATTGTAATTCCTTTTTCCACTTTAAAATTTAAAGATGTGAGTGAACAGATTTGGGGAATCAACTTTGAACGCAATATTCGTAGAAAAAAAGAACAATTAATGTGGCAAGGATGGTCTCGTTTATATGAACTGGAAAAAATATCAAAAGGCGGAAAATTAATAGGTCTAAAAAATATTAAACAGGGTAATTCAATTGAAATTAAACCTTTTATTTTAGGTGGACTTGAAAATAAATCAGGAGAAACTTCCGATAAATTCAAGATTGGCGGTGAAATAAACTATGATATTACTCCAACACTAAAGCTGAATTTTACATTAAATACGGATTTTGCGCAAGTGGAATCGGACCGAAAGCAAATTAATTTATCCAGATTTTCGCTTTATTATCCGGAAAAAAGACAATTTTTTTTGGATGGGAAAAATTATTTTGATGTAAATGCTAGTAATTTAAAATTGTTTTATAGTCGCCGGATAGGAATTGAAAAAGGACAAGAAATCCCAATTCTTGGAGGGGTTAAGCTTTTTGGCAAACTCGATAAAACCAATATCGGTATAATGTCCATTCAAACTAATTCGAAAGATTCTATTCTGAGTACAAACTATTCGGTTATTAAAATTAATCAGGATATTTTTAAACAATCTAATATTGGCTTTATTATTACTCAGAAATATAATAAAGATAGGGTAAATAGGGTTTATGGTGCTAATTTTAATTATTCCACTTCAGAATTATTTGGTAATAAAAACTTAATTATCGGTGGATTTTTGTCGGCATCGGATACACATGATTCAAAAAAATCAGAAAATATAAACAAAAATAATTTAGCGTATAATTTTTATATTAGTTATCCGAACGATGAAATCGAGTTTGATTTCGGTTATTCCGGATTGCAAAAAGGATACAATTCCGAGATGGGTTATGCACGCAGGAAAAATTTCAGAATGCTTTATACGGAATTGCAATTTAATCCGAGGTTCGAAAATTTGCCCTTTTTCAGAAATCTGGTTTTTAAACCGATTGATATTAGGTACTATTTAAATGATCAAACAGGTAAAGTAGAATCTGTAGATTACGAATGGCGCCCTTTTGGTTTCACTACTTTAAGTGGCGAAAGATTTGAGTTTAATGTTCAGCATAGTTTTGATAATCCTTTGGCAGATTTTGAATTGATTGACGGAGTGATTATTCCGGCGGGCGAGTATTGGGATAATAAAATAGAAGTTCAATTCGAAACATTTAGAGGAAGAAATATTTCTCTTGAAACCAATGTTACTATCGGAAAATTTTATACCGGCAGAAGACAAGAATACGAGCTTAATACTAATTTTAATTTGAACAAACATTTAAATATTAGTTTAGATTGGCAAAGAAATAACATCCAGCTTCCGGGTAAATCGTTTACAACCGATGAAATTGGCGGAAGAATTGATTATGCTTTTAATCCTAATTTGCAAACCAGTGTTTTTGCACAATGGAATAATGAAGATGAAAGCATAATTGTTAACTATCGCTTAAACTGGTTGCCTAAGCTCGGTAGTTATTTTTATTTTGTTATTAATCAGGAATTTAATACCAGTGGTAAATTGAAATTGGAAAGAACCACAATTCTTGGCAAACTAATTTGGAGATTTGTAATTTAATTTTCTATACTCTAGCAAATTAAGTTTTCTAAAAGCCGTAAATTAACAAAAATATGAAGACTAATATAAAACCCCGCTTTTGAGCGGGGTAATTTTATTTGTTGTAATTTTTTATTTGTACGTTTTTTTATTTATAAAATTTTATTTTTCGCAATTGCAGAGGCAATTGTTCCAATCGGTATTTTGCATATTCCCGGTTTTAAGAAATTGCTGATGCATTGCAAAGGCGGCACAAAGCGTAGTGGGTGTGTGGGATTTTGTATTAATTCTAAGAAAATCCGAAAGTTGTTCTTTATACGAAGGATGTGCACAATTTTTAATAATCTCATGTGCTTTTTCAATAGGAGATTTCCCGCGCAAATCTGCAACCCCTTGTTCGGTAACTACAATTTGAACCGAATGTTCGGAGTGGTCAACATGCGAAACCATAGGAACAATTGCACTAATTGCACCGTTTTTTGCAATTGAAGGACATGTGAAAATAGAAATATATGCATTTCGTGTAAAATCGCCGGAACCCCCAATTCCATTCATCATCT
>CAZCBD010000020.1:0-1536 GCA_964496755.1 uncultured Melioribacteraceae bacterium | reverse complement strand
ACATTTGTGCTATTTACATTTCCAAAAATATCAACTTCTAAGGCGGTGTTTATTGAAATAATTCCCAATCTTCTGGCAATTTCCGGATGATTTGTAATTTCTTGCGGACGCAGAACCAATTTATCGGAAAAGTAATCCAAATTATCATAAACATTTTGCATTGTTTGATTAGTAAGGGTTAGTGAGCAGGTACTTGTAAAAGAAACCGCTCCTTTTTTCATTAAATCAACAACACTATCTTGCATTACTTCGGTGTACATTTGGAAAACCGGAATTTCAGGATGTTCGCCCATGGCTCCGAGCACCGCATTTGCAACATTTCCCACGCCCGATTGAATTGGTAAAAAAGTTTTGGGAATACGTTGAGCCTTTATTTCGGCAGATAAAAATTCCGCAACATTGAAACCGATTTTTTTTGTTAATTCATTTGGTTCGGCAAAAGAGGAAACTTCATCGGGTAAATCGGTTTCAACGATTCCGATAATTTTTTTCGGATCAACTTTAATAACATCACTGCCAATTTTATCCGAAGGTTTGAATATTCGAATTTCCTTTCGGTGCGGAGGGTCGGCAGGTTCAAAGATATCATGAAGTCCGCGTAATGTTTTAGGATGAGATTTGTTTAATTCGATAATAATTTTATCGGCTTGATTTGCAATAGTGGGAGAAATACCAACCGAAGAGGTTAAAACAATCTCTCCATTTGCTGTAATATCAGCTGCTTCCAAAATTGCACAATTTATTTTTCCCATAAAACCGTATCTAATATTTTGGGCTACCAAAGAAAGATGAGCATCAAAGAATCTTGTTTTGCCACAGTTAATTGAATTTCTAAGGTCCTTATTAGATTGAAACGGAGTACGGAATGAAATGGCGTTTGCTCTTGCCAAAGCACCGTCCAACGAATCGCCGGTAGATGCTCCGGTAACAATGCCGATTTTAAAATTCTTTCCCTCCGAATGTAAATTCTCAGCTCGATTTGCGATAGCTGTTGGTATTGCTTTTGGTGCCCCTGCAGGGGTGAATCCGCTAAATCCAACCAAATCGCCGTTTTTTACAAAACTTGCCGCTTCTTCGGCACTTATAATTCTATAGGACATATTCTTTCTGGATTTGTTTTTGGTTTGTTTGGTGTGTATTTTTTAGTAGTTTCATTTAAAATAAATTTATTTTGAATTTAAAATTATGCATTGAAATTCTTTTTTTAAAATAATAAATATTTTTTTAGTGAAAAAATTATTTATTTACTGATATTTAATATTAATTCTGAATAAAAATGCTAGATCGGAGTAATTTGTATAACATGCCGCAAATAAGTAAGTTAGACGGATAATATAAAGTAAATTATAAAAAGGGTTTTTGTTTTGGATAATGTAACCATTATAGATTCTGAACTCAAATTTGAGAATTTCATGTCTGAAATTAAAAACAGCAATCAGAAGTCACTTGCAATTGATTTTGAAGCCGATTCAAATTTACATCGTTATGGGTTTCATTTGTCATTGATACAAGTTAATACGATATTAAAGTTATATA
>CAZCBD010000019.1:21416-23375 GCA_964496755.1 uncultured Melioribacteraceae bacterium | reverse complement strand
AAGAGAGATTTTTTAAGTAAAGAGAGATTTTTTAAGTAAAGAGAGATTTTTTAAGTAAAGTTAGATTTGTATGGAAGGGGGTAATCAGAGCTTAAACCATTCAACATCAAAAAAATAAATATCAAAAAAAATTGTGTTGCCACTTGATAATGGTCAAAAAAATATTTCTGCAGTAGCTGGTTTATGCTACCTTTTTCCATTAGGTGACTTAATAGTTTTTTTAATAAAATAGCTTAAACCTAATGCCCACTTTGGCGGGCACTAGGTTAATAATAGGAAACGTTTATTGCTTTTCCTTTACAGGATAAAATTCTAAATCGTGGAAATCATAACTGAAGTCGGTTAGCGGGCTAATCGGTTTCATTGTAAAATTTTTAATTTCTCCCTTTTCATCAATATTAAAATTGATAAAACAATCGGCATTAATTGTTCTGTCGTTCCAACGGACCAAGAACGTATTATATTGCCAATGTGAAATTTTACCTTTTAAACCGGGCGAGCGTAAAAAGTTCATAAATAAAGCATTTTCTTTCATCGAAATTACAATTTTACCATACCATATATCTTTATAAGTTCCGGTATATTTTTCCAATTTCAAAGATGGCAAACTGTTTTTGTTTCTTTTCTTTTCCTGTTCCTTTAACATTTTATTAATTCTAGCTAATCTCTTTTGGCCAGCTTCTTTAACTTTTTCAATATTTCCTTTATGTTTTAAATTAAAGTAATGTTCAAGAATATAGTTAGTTATCAAATTAAAAGTAGCACCCGATTGCTGGTTTGTATAAACAACAATTCCCAAACCGATTTCAGGAACCAGTGTGGTTTTAGAAATCATACCGGGATAACCGCCGGTATGCGAAATAATTCTTTTGCCGTTGTAATCTCTAATGCCCCAGCCTAATCCGTATGCTGAAAAAGTTGAAGGAAACCTTCCACCACGTTTTCCGCTTTGGATAGTTATAGGTGTCCACATCTCTTTGCTTCGCATTTTGCTAAATAAGTGTTTATTTGTATTTGGTATTTTACCCTTGTTTAACTGTAACATCAACCATTTGGAAATATCTTCAGCATTTGAAAGCATTGAAGCTGCAGCTCCGCAAACATCAGTATTTTCAATCTTTACAGCTTGTATTTTTCCTTCAACGGGTATATGAGGGGTTGCAATATTTTTTACATTTCCAATTTCAGCAACACCCATATATGTGTTATTCATTCCAAGTGGTTTTAATATTTTTTCTCTAACAAAATTTTCCCAAGTTGTTCCCGTAACTGCTTCTATTACTTCTCCGGCGGTTACATAATGTAAATTACTATATGAGAATCTAGTTCTAAAGCTTGTACTTGGTTTCAAATAACGTAAGTTTTTTACAACTTCTTTTCGGGTAAATGTAGATTGTGGCCATAGCATCAAATCGCCTTTGCCAATACTTAGTCCGCTATGATGGCTTAGTAAATCTTTAATTGTAAATTCGCGAGTTACATAAGGATCATACATTTGGAAATCGGGGAGATAATCAATTACTTTATCATCCCAATTTATTTTGCCTTCATCAACCAATATTGCCATTGCAGCTGCAGTAAAGGCTTTAGTGTTACTAGCTATTGCAAATATTGTTTTGCTATCAACTTTTTCTTTGGTGTTAATATTTTTAGTTCCATATCCCTTTGTTAGAACTATTATACTATCTTTAACAATTGTAACCGAAACGCCGGGTACTTCAAAAGCCGTAAGAGTTTGGTTAATAAAATTTTCTAAATCTTGTTTAAAATTTTTGTTTTCTTGTGCAAATAGAACAGAAGAAAATAGAACAGAAGAAATTAAAATAAGTGTAAGAATAATTTTTGAAATGTTTTGTTTGGTATTCATAATCTATCCTTCAATTAAATGAATTAATCAAAGATAAGTAATTCCTAAAATTCAAACAATTGATAGTTGTTTTCACTGTGGCTAATAGTTGT
>CAZCBD010000019.1:0-21316 GCA_964496755.1 uncultured Melioribacteraceae bacterium | reverse complement strand
TTTTACTGTGGCTAATAGTTGTTTTTACTGTGGCTAATAGTTGTTTTTACTGTGGCTAATAGTTGTTTTTACTGTGGGAAGGTGATTTTTGTTAAATCGAGAGTTTTAATTTTAATTGCTAATGGCTATATTAATTGAAAATAAACAAATAAAATTGCAGTGAATCAAAATATTATTTTAAATATCATTGGTATTTCAATTGCATTCACATTTATTCCTATTTTTGTATTTCTAAGGAATACTTTAAAAAAAGCCGGATATATTTTTATTTTTCTAATGCTGTCAATAGTTTTAATTCAAATTCTCAATTTATTGATTCTAAACAATGAGTACACTTCCGCTAAATTTGTTTTCGTTTTTTATTTTCCTCTGCTTTATTTAGTTTATCCGTTAATGAATGTTTATTTTGATTCGCTAATTAATTTAGAGGAAAGATTAAAAATCACTTACTGGCATTTTGTTTTGCCTGCAATTGTTTTTTTAAGTTTTCTGTTATTACTTGTAATTTGTGATAACGAAACAATTAAAAATTTAATTGTTTTAACAACAACATATAAAATAAAATTTCCATTTAGCATTGGCATTAATATTTGGATTTGGGCTATTTACCTTCTGTATTACATCCAGTTAATATATTTTGTTTTTCATTTTAATAAAAAACGACTACAAGTTAGAAAAATTCCGCATTTATCATTTCAATCCGAATGGATAAAGAAAATCATTCAATTTATTCTTTTCTACGAAGGATTGCTGATAATTTTTTGGTTAATAGGCAGCAATTATTTTTTAATAGATACAATTTTGAGTGATATAATTATTTTGGTACTAGGAATTTTGGGATTAAAACACAACGATATTTTATTTGAATTTCAATTACAAAAGTCGATTGAAAAAAATCGCATTCTAAATTCTCAAAGAAAAATAAAAAGCAAAATATCTGATGATAAAAAAAATGAAATTATTGCAGAATTAAAAAAAATAATACTTGAAGAAAAATTATATTTAAACCCGAATATAAAGATTAAGAATTTTGCCAAAAGATTGCATGTTCCGGAAAAAGATTTATCCATAATAATTAATGATTCACTCGGGAAAAATTTTTCAAGTTTTATTAATGAATATCGAATAAAAGAAGCATCAAGACTTTTATTAGAACAAAAAATCAGGATTAATGAAATTGCTTTTAGGGTCGGGTTTTATTCAAAATCCGCATTTAATAGCAAATTTAAAGAATTTGTGGGCAGCACCCCTTCGGAATTTCGCAAGTCAAACTCTAAATCTATTTTAACTTAGTACTAAAAACCTTTTCGGTACCTAAAAATGTTGTGCTTAAGGGCTCCTTTTTTTTAATTCAAAAAAACTAAAAAGTTCAACTAACAACAGGTGATGAAATGAGGTTTAGTGCAACGCTGATTTTTATTTTTACAATTGTTTTAAGTTATTCGCAAATTCAAAAGCTCGAAAGACCATCTTCAGATGAATTTACTAAACAAATACTTGGTCATTCGGAAACAGGTACAATTCTAAAAATTATTAATTTAAATGACAGTAGAACCCCACTGGGTGTTACCGTTACAAGCTCAAGAATTGTTATTACCTCAAGCAATGGCGATAGTTTAAATTATTTTGATATTTACGATTTGAACGGCAATTATATATCGTCAACCCGACAAAATACTACATCAAAATACGGATATCGCGATTTAGCCTTTGACGGCAGCTATATTTTGGCAAGTGATGACAATGAAATAGATAAAATTGATCCGAATACTTTTTCAGTAATAATGTCTATTACAAATACAGATAATTCTGTGCATCGCGGATTAGCCTTTGACCCGAATGAAAATGTTATTTACTCTTCAAACTACAAAAAGAACATTTTAAAAATAGATCCTGCCACAGGAGCAACTATTAAAATATTACCAAAACCGGCAGAAAATATTTATGGTCTTGCCATAGATTATTTTTCAAATTCAAACTATGCTTCTCTTTGGTTTTCTGAACCGTGCAGCTATTCCAAATTTCGTTTGTCAAAAGCCGATACTACCGAAGCAAAAATAAATTTCACATATGATTTGACTAATATTACACCCGATAGCGCTTACAATGGTGGTTTGGAAATAATAAACAATTATCCCGATTTTCCGGATAGCATTGTAGCGCTAATAGTTGATCAGCATAATAAACAATTAAATATTGTAAATATTTCCAAAGCGAAAAATTATTTTCCTAGTGAATTTGAAACAGTCGGAGAAATGGGAGGATTCAATGCAACCGGAATCATATCTTCCGGAATGGTGCAATACGAAAATTATCTTTATTTTATTGACAATAAAGATTTGGCAATTTTTGAATTAAATACAAATCCTGCTTCGCCAACCCGAGTAAAAACCGTAACCATGCAAAACGGAAATAGAATATTTTTAGATAATAATTTCAGCAATAAACTTGTTGTAACTACAAATAATGCGGGAACAAATGGTTTTGTGGCGTTTGATATTTCAGATCCGATAAATCCAATTAAAAAATCTGCGACGGTTACTACAAACCAAGTAAATTCAATGATTTTAGGATCTTATGCCTACGTTTTGGAAGAGAATGTTAAAAAACTTTTTGTTTATTATATGGGCAATTATTCCAATCCTACAATAAACAAAGAATATGATCTGAATGGAAATGGAACATGCTTGGCAATTGATAAAATAAATCATCTTTTGTTTGTAGGATGCAAAGGTAATTATGGTGAGATGGGAATTGAAGTTTTCGACATATCGAATCCGAATTTATTAATTGAGAAATCATTTCATTCTACAAATTTCGCCTATCCGCAAAAAATTATCGTTAAATCTTCTAATAAAAAAATTATTGTTGCTGTTAATGAAAATGACGAAAAATCTTCAAGATTAAATTGCTATGATTATTCGGACCCGAATAATATTGCATTTGAAAAACTAATATTCACATCAAATAATAATGCTATTTGGGATGTAAAAGATGTCTTTGACTATTTAATGGTATCTATTCCGAATGATCAAAAAATCAAAACATTTAGATGGGATAATGAATCCAATATTTTCTTAACTGGTCCTGAACAAACCTTAGAATCACCAATTGATATAGCATTTTATTCTCATTCTGTTCCAACATCGCAATCAACAGTGGGTGATTCGGATACCTATAATCATTTGTTTTCAGATGCATCTAATTACGAACGATATTTTTATATTATGAATGGCTATGCTAATGGCACTCAAGTTTCAGGAAGTGAAAAGACTGAAATATTAAAAGCCAAAAAAATACCTGCGGCAGGCAAAGTAAATTTAACAATGAATATATATCCGTCGGAAGCCTCTTCACATGGCTGTTCCACAATTCCTGCTTCGGGGATTCACCAATATAATAAAAATGCCGGTGTTAATTTGTATGCAATCGATAACAAAACCGGAGGATGGTATTTTACAGGTTGGAGTGGCGATGCCAGTGGTAGCGATTTAATTACGCATATTACGATGGATAAGAATAAAAATATCACTGCAAATTTTGCAGAGTTGAAATTGACAATTAGTGGAACAAAAATAAAAGAAACAATATGTCCGGCAAAAGAACATCCTCTTTCCACTTTTCTGTTACCCATTACTATTTGTGCAAGCGATGTTGATGATTGGCAAGTGCAAAAGATAAGTCTTAAAACAGGCGGAACAGGCGACGAGTTAAATGATATTAAGGAAGTACTTGTTCTAAACAAAAATTCGAGTACTATTTATTCAGGTAGTTTTTCTTCTGATAATGCTACACTTGATATTAATTTTAATCCGAGTCTTTCCGTTAAAGCTGGAGAGTGTGTTGAGTTAAAATTATTGTACAAATTTAAATACGATAAAAAAACTTATGCTAAAGATAAAAATAGAACATTTTATTGTGAAACCTTTGCAACAGTGGCAAAACCATTGCATTATGATAGCGGTTTAATTCAAGGGAAAGCTCTTCATGACACACTTACTTTTGCACGGGTTAGGAATACAAGTGGATACGGCTTTCCAACAATTCAAGAAGCTATTGATGCCGAAACAACTAAAAATATTGATACTTGTTTAGTTTGTGCGGGCGAATATGTTGAAAATATTAAAATTGAGGAAAAGAAACTGAAAATTATTTCGGTTGAAGGAAGTGATAAAACTATAATTAGTGCTAATGATACAAGCGCTGTAGTTAGCATAATAAATTCAGAAAATGCTGAAATAAATGGCTTCACAATAACTGCAGAATCATTAAATGGGAAAGGAATATTTTGTTCAGATCCTGTAAGCAAAAATCTTAAAATACTTAACAATAAATTTGAAGTACTATCAAAAGGTATTTATATAGCATTTGCTAATAATTGTACAATTAATAAGAATATTTTTAGGAAATGCAATTTATATGGGATACAAATAGAGCGATTTTCTTATGGGAACGAAATTAACAATAACACTTTTGCTCCTTCGGAAAATGAAATGTTTCTTAGTCATTCCGGCCACAACAAAATAGGGGGGAATATATTTACTTCAAAAGCCGATTTGATTTTTTATAATGTTAACAATTCACATTTCTTTAATAATGTATGTGATGACAAGAAGTCTCATTTTTATAATATACTAATTCTGGATAATTCAAGTAATAATGAAATCGGAAATATTACAAACTTTAGTCTCAGGCTGACTGATTTTTCAAGCAATAACAAAATTGATGAAAGTAAATTAAATACTATAATTGTTGAAAAAAACAGTTCTTACAACCTGTTTCGATATAATTACATAACCGGTGGAAAAATAGGATTATTAATAGGTGATATAGAACTAAGAAACGAATTCAAGTGTTCCGAAAACTGGTTTATCGGAAATTCAATTGTCGGTTTACGGGTTTTTTCTATTATGAATACCCAAGGGACAGTATTAAAAGGTAATGATTTATGGGGAAATTCGCAGGGTGTACAAATAACTAATACAGAAAATACAAAAATAATTAACAATGAAATATACAAAAATAATAGCGACGCTATAATCATTAATAACTCGGAAAATGTACTATTTATAAAGAATCATGTTTGGGACAATAAAGGAGCAGGATTAAATTTATCCAATGTTTCCAGAGGCGAAATTAGGGGTAATACTTTTGCAAATAACCATACAGGAGTTATTACAGATAGGGCTAAAAAAATATATATGGCAAATAATAAGTATATAAACAACAATGGCAGCAATACGGGAATTCATGCTTATAATTCAAATCTTACAGTTATGGGGAATAATATTTTAAGAAATAACGGAGGGGGAATAAAACTTGAAAATAACACAGTGGCGAATATATTTAATAATAATATTTTTTCAAATGAAGGTTTTCAGGTTACAAATACCGACAATAATACTTTATCAAATATATCAAATAACTATTGGGGAAATGCAAGCGGCCCGATTGGGAATGATATTTTAGGCAATTTTACTATTTCCGGTTATTTGTCGGAACCTGTTTCCGTTGTTCTTTCTGTATTGGCGGATACGCTAAACATTGCTGCGGCTTCGATAGATTCTGTTGGTGTCTTTTTTAATAATTTTGGAAAGCCCAATGATGAACTTAAAATCGAAATTAAGGATGATAAAAATTGGGTGTTGCCCTTAGAAAAAAATGTTTTTAATATTGATTCAAATGGCGTTTTGTTGAATCTGAAAATACAGATTCCTGAAAATGTTAATGCTGGAATCCAAAATAAAATCAGAATCTTTTGTAAATCTCAAACCGATTCTACTCAAAATGCCGTGGATAGTATTTTATTAATTTCATATTCACCGATTATTTCTAATATTATTCTTTCTCCGGATTCAGTTACAATCAATTTTTCTGATACCTTGAAATTCAATTTCACTTGTTATGATCAATATGGAAATCAAATAAAATCAAATCCTATTTGGTCGGCTTCAAGTGGAAAAATAAATTTCGACGGTGTTTTTGTTTCGGATTCAAGCGAAGGATTAGTTACTATCGGTGCTAAAATACCTTCAAATAATCATGTTTATCATTCTTACATTTACAATACAAAGCAACAAATAAAATTAAATAGAATTAAACTTGAACAAGACACGGTTTTATTAAATATAAATGATACTTATTTATTTAAAGCAAGAGCATTTGATCAATTTAATTTTCCTCTATTCTATGATTGTAATTGGTCGGCAACCGGTGGTAAAATAACCTCGAGCGGGTTTTATACAGCTGATTCGGTAAGCGGTACATTTTTTATCTGTGCAGAAAATAATTCGAAAACAATAGTAGATACTACTGTTGTTATTGTAAATAAATTGACGGCAGTCAATAAAAATTATCTGCCGAGTGGTTTCAAATTATATCAAAATTATCCAAACCCGTTTAATCCTTCAACCACTTTAAAATATGAACTTCAATTTGAAAGTAATGTAAAATTTGAGATTTTCAATATTCTTGGGCAAAGAATATATTTTACCGGAAGCACACTTCAGAAAGCCGGCTTACATAAATTTATTTGGAATGCTTCGGGTTTTTCAAGCGGGGTATATTTTGTGAGAATTAAAGCGGTTCCTTTAAACGGAAAAGGAGTTTTTATTAATACAATTAAAACTATGCTTTTGAAGTAAGGTGGTTATTTGTTGAAAATAAAATGGCTCGCCGAAAAGATTCTCGGTGAGCCCTTTTTCATAGAAGTTAAATTTTTTGAAAATTATTTTTTAATAAAATCAAATTCTTCGTCTAAATCCTTTACCCTGTACTTCGTGAACGTTATTGATTATAACAAAAGCATCGTCATCAATATTACGAATAATTTCTTCAAGTTTGCCTAGTTCTCTAATTGTAACTACAGTTAAAATAACATCTCTATCAATGTGTTTATATAAACCTCTTGTTTTAAAAGCAGTACAACCCCTACTTAAGTTTTCCATAATGGCGTCAGCTATTTCCTTATGTTTTTCGGAAATGACTAAAACTTGGCGTGCATAATCAAAACCGTCAATTACCATATCAATTAAACGGGAGGAAACAATTAAAAGAAGAAAGGCGTAAAGTGTTAATGAAAGAGCAGGCCTTACGTCGGCTAATCCTTTCACTCCAATAATTACTCCGGCCAATGAAATTACAAAGAAATCAATAATCATAATAGCTTGCCCGGGTTTAATTCCTTTTTTCTTTTGCAAAATTGCCGCTACAATATCCGAACCTGCGGTAGTGCCTCTAAATTTAAAAATAATTCCTAAGCCAAGTCCCAGCAAAGCAGCGCCAATTAAAATTAAAAAGAAAAAATCATTTTGTTGTAAATCTTTAATAGTAGCGGAATTTTGTAAATCAAACATACCAAAACCGGGTATATCGCCTCTAAAAAAATCAATAAAAAAAGCATTTATAGTAAAACCGTAAAAGGTTCTAACACCAAATCTTTTTCCCAATTCTTTATATCCCCAAATGTAAAGAGGCACATTTAATGCCCAGATTAACATACCTACTGGAATTTTATTGTCGGACAAATAATGAATTGCCATTGCCATTCCACTAACACCGCCGGGTACTACTTTAGCATCTACTAAAAAAACTCCAATGCCCAATGCCATAATTACAGAGCCGAATGTAATTGCTGCATAATCTAACCAAGGTATCTTTTTTATTTTTTGTTCCATTGTTTTTCCTATTTATTTCAAATGTATTTTATTTTAAATTTGCGACTACTAACTAAAAAAAATATTCAGATATTACCTAATCTTTTCCGGTTGTTTTAGAAAATTATTTTCGTTAATAAATTGCATTTTTCAAATAATAAATTAAAAGTGATACAGATTGAAGAAAACATTTTTAAATAGTTTTAACTATAATCATTGGGCAAACGAAAAAATAATATCATATTTTTTGGATACGAAGAATTTGCCCGAAAAATGTTTGGATTTATTTAGCCATATAATTTCCGTGCAAGATTATTGGTATGATAGGTTGGTAAACAAAAATATTTATTTAATTGATTTATGGGATAGGTATTCTCTTTTGGAATTAACACCTTTAAATCGAAATAGTACAAATACGTGGAAAGATTTTATAAAAAAATCATCGAAAAAAAGTTTCAGAAATTTGTGCGGTTATTACGATAAAAAAGGTAAACCGGTTGATATTTCCGTTGCTGATATTATTCATCATTTGCTGAATCATTCGGCATATCATCGGGGACAAATAAATTTGATTCTTCGTGAAAATAATTTGGAACCTATTGATATTGAATTTAATAATTATGCGGCGTTTTAAAGTTTTATTAAAAAATGCCTCGTTTAAGAGGCATTAAATTTAATTTTTCATTCTAAAAACAGGGCAAATTCTTGTACATTTTCCGCAATCTGTGCATTTTTCTTCAATAATACGAGGTGCTTCGTAAATGCTGTTTTGTACAATGGCACCAAATGGGCAGTATCTGGTTGCCGGACACGGATGATTTTGCGGACAATGTTCTTTTCTAACTTCTACCATCGAATCCTCATATTTTTAAATTTACTAGAGTATGATGTATATTTTTTTACGAGGTTTCAAAAAAAACAAAATTCAAAACAAAAATAAAAATCCGTAAATTTTATAATTTAAGTTTCACAATTGGGAAATAATGATTAACAGTATTAATCTTCCAAATAGTAAACAATGGTTGAAACTACTCTTACGATTTTTTTGTCGGGAGTATTTCTGTCGCGATTTAAAATTGAAAACTGGCCTTGGTTTGCAGTTTTAATTTTCCCAAGTTCACTTCCTGAATCTTTTGCGAATTTATCGGCCGACTTGCGGGCGTTTATTGTAGCTTCTTCAATCATTGCCGGTTTTATTTTGTTTAATTCGGTATAAATAAATTCAATTTGATGTTCATAATTATTTGGTGCAATTACAATATTCTTATCGATCAATTTATTTACTTTTAACATCGATTCTTTTGCTTTTTGCACTTTGTTTGATCTTAAAGTAACCGTGAGTTTTCCGAAATATCGGTACGGATTTTTATTGTTTGAATAATATTCGGTAGCTTGATTATCCTTAATCTGAGGGGTAGCCACAGAAATTTCGTTTAGTTGAAAACCTTCGGCAACTAAAAAATCAATGATGGTTTTTTTGTTTTGCAAAAGTTTAGTGTTTATGGATTTTAAATTGTTAGACACTTCATTACAAGTAATTGGCCAAATAACCAAATTGGCATCTACTTCTCTGGTTGCCAATCCTTTTACTTTTACAACTCTTTCCGAGGATTTAATTTCAATTAAAGTTTTGCTGATGATAGTTGCGGATATTATTAGTCCTAAGCTTATAAATAATCCTGCTATAAAAAAATTTTGCTTTTTATTTTCCATTTATTACTCCGTTAGATTTAAATAAAGTTACGCTTTTATTAAATCATTTTTTTGAAAAATTAAATAATAAATTAGTGAACTTATATCTGTTTCGTAGCCACAATTCAAATCGTCTGAGCCAAACCATAATTATTGCTAGAATTATGCGAGGAATAATCAGTAAAATAGCATTATAACCTATAAGATAGAAAAAGTAACGGATATTTTCAAGCTGGGAATGTGAAATAGCCAAATGATGATTCAACAGATCGGATTCACGATTGCTTAATTTGCCTTTTTCAACTTGAGCTATCATTACTGCCGAACCGTATGCTAATCCGATTGTGTTTCCCACTAACCATAAAAAAGAGGAATTACGCGAAAGACCGAAAATTTTCATTAACGGAGATAATGGTTTTTCCAATAACTTGATTAAACTAAATTCTTCCAAAATAGCTTGAAGGATTAAAAGCAAGTTTATTAAAACAATAATTTCCCCGATTGTCCAAAGCATTGATTCGGTCAAATTCCATATCACGGAAAAAAATTCACCTTTACTTTGCGAAACATATTCAACTACAGTTTCGGAGGCGGCTGGAAATAGCATATTTATAATCCAAGCAAAAAATAAACTTGTTCCTAATCGGAGAAAAAACATCCTGAAGAAATTAGATCCGGTTTTTTTCTGTACTGCCAACTCAATAACAAAACCGTGTGAAATTAAACACATTACCGCAATAATTGTACCTTCTCGTATCGGTACCTAAAATTGCCAGTACGGCAATTACAGAATAGATATTAGTAAAAATACTTGTTATTAACACTATTGCTGCAACTCCGGGTAAGCCCAAGTATTGAAAAAAAGGAGTTGTGAACTTTGCGATAATTTCCAATCCACCGCTATAATCCAAAAGTAAAACGGCAAATGAAACGGGAACGGTTAATGTTAATAACCACTTCGAAGTTTTAATGCCTTGCGGCAGAGACCGCAATATGCATTTTAAAAGTTTAAATGCTGTTAAATTATGTCTAATTTTCAGTAATTTGTTTTTCATGATTAAGATTATTTTTCAGAAACAAGGTTGAGATATCAACATGGACCTACTAATAACAGTTTCTGTGTGTACAGATAATTTTAATTTTTTAGATAATTAAACTTAATGAAAAAAGATTAAATAAAATTATGTTACTGTTTTTAGGAACTGTTGTAGTACTGATTATTGTTGCATTAATATATGTTCAACAAGAAAAATTCGGGGAATTGCCATCGGGCAAAAGAAAGGAAATAATTCTAAAATCTCCCAATTATAAAAAGGGAGGATTTAGAAATTTGGAACTTACCCCGACAATGACGGGAGTCGAAAATTTTTTCAAGGTTTTGTTCGAACTTGTTTTTGCCAAAAACAGAAAACCAAAAAATGTGCTTCCAACGTGTAAATCCAATCTCAAAGCAATTTTAAACAACGAAAATGTTTTAGTTTGGTTTGGGCATGCATCATATTTTATTCAACTGGATGGCACAAAATATTTAATTGACCCTGTTCTAAGTGGAGTTGCTTCGCCCGTAAGATTTTCTACTAAATCTTTTGCTAGCACCGATGTTTATACCCCGGAAGATTTACCCGAAATAGATTATTTAATTTTAACTCACGATCATTGGGATCATATGGATTATGAAACCATAATTAAATTAAAAAACAAAGTTAAAAAATATATTTGTGGGCTTGGTATAGGTTCGCATTTGCATAGGTGGGGAATCTCGGATAATAAAATACTGGAGTTTGATTGGTTCGATTCGGCGCAATTATCCGATAAAGTTAAGATTAAAATTTATCCTACGCGACATTATTCCGGCAGAAGTTTTATCCGCAACAAAGCCCTTTGGATTTCAATATTATTGGAAAGTAAAACTCAAACAATTTATATTGGGGGCGATTCGGGGTTCGGGAAACATTTTGAAATAATAGCCGAAGAAAATCCGAAAATTGATTTGGCAATTCTGGAAAACGGTCAGTACAATAAAAGTTGGGCTAATATTCATATGATGCCGCATCAGACTTTGCAAGCAGCAAATATTCTAAATGCTAAACGGTTAATGCCTATTCATTCTTCAAAGTTTATACTTTCAACTCATGCCTGGAATGAGCCTTTAGCAATTATCTCAAAATTGAATGAAATGGGCGAAAAATATTTGGTTACTCCGGTAATTGGTGAAATTATTGATTTAAATGATACAGCACGATCTTTTTCCAAATGGTGGGAAAATGTTGAATAGTTTTTTAATTTCATAAACATGAATTTATGGAAAATATTTCGAAAAAGATTAATTAAATTAAAATGAAATGGAGGTATTCATTGTTAGGAAAAATTCTAATACTTTTTTTTCTGTTTGCAACAACAAATATCTTTGCTGAAAGTTTTCTGTTTGTTGATGTGGATACAATTAATTACAAAGGCAATAGAAAGTACGAAGGAGTGGATATGTCTGAAAAAATAACCCCGGAAGAAATTGTACAAAAACAAGATGACGCATATAATGCAGGAGATATTGATGCTTTTATGAGTTTCTATCATCCGGAAGTGAAAATATATACTTATCCTAATAAACTGATGTATGCAGGAAAAGAAAAGATGCGTAAACGATACAGTAAGTTGTTTATTAAGTATCCGAACAATCATGCGGAAATAATTAGCAGAATGTCTATAGGGAAATATGTGATAGACAAAGAAAAAGTTACGGGAAGAGAGCCGGGAGAAATAAAATACGTAATTGCAATTTATGAAATAAAAGACAACTTAATTTATAAAGTGTGGTTTATGAAATAATAAAATTAAATCACTTTATTTGGAGAAAATATGAAAAATAAAGAGCCGAAAGAATATTTTGCAAAAGAAAAGATTATCGAATGTTCACATTGTAGCAATAGACTTTTTCTTAAATCGCAAGCTCAATTAAATACAGCCGGATTAACATTTATGGGGCTGGATTGGTTAAACAAAACGGCAAATATTTTAATATGCAAAGAATGCGGACAAATTCTTTGGTTTTTAGATTCTGGAAAAATTTAATAGAATAAAAAATCCAAAATTAGAGGGAGTAAAAAATATCCCTCTAATTTTCTTTAATTTTCCTCGTCAGGATTATTGATTTTTAATTTAGTATTATATTTAATATTAGATAAAACGAAACTTGTTCTAATTCTGCTAACACCTTTAATGGGGTTAAGTTTAGAAATAACAAAATTTTCGTATTCTTTAATATCGCGGATAACAACTTTTAGTAAAAAATCATTTTCGCCGGCAATATGGTAGCATTCTAAAACTTCGTCTAATTCCATAATTTTATCTTTAAAATCTTGAACAGCATCAACGTCGTGAACCTTGATACCAACCGAAACAAATGCCATAGTTCCTTTTTCGGCAAGGTCATGATTAACTAAAGCTACATAGTTTTTGATAACGCCGGATTTTTCTAATCGTTTAACTCTTTCAAGCATTCCGGGGGGAGAAATACCTACTCTTGAAGCTAATTCTGCATTTGTAATATTCGAACTGGTTTGAAGTATCTCCAAGATCTGTCGGTCAATTTTGTCGAATTTCATATTATTCTTTTAATAGTTAAAAAAAAAGACACCTCTAAATATAAGAGATGTCTTCATAAAAGGCATAATTTATTAATTATAATTTTTCGAACCTAGCTTGGAAGAAACGAAGTAATTTTGGTTCATAAACCATTTTCAAACCTTTAACATTTTTAGCGTTTTTATAAACAGCTTCAATAGATTCTGCAACAACATCCATATGGGCTTGAGTATAAACACGACGAGGAATAGTTACACGAACCAATTCTAATTTAGGATAGTTATGTTCGCCTGTTTTAGGATTTCTTCCTGCAGAAACAACGCCACGTTCCATGGTTCTAACGCCGGAATCCAAATAAATTTCGGATGCCAAAGTTTGAGCAGGGAATTCATCTTGGCTTAAATGCGGTAAAATAGCTTTTGCATCTAAAAACACACCATGAGTACCAATAGGTTTAACGCAAGGCACACCCATTTCAATTAATTTATTACCCAAATATCTAACTTGTTCAACTCTGGCTCTAATATGATCTTCATCAACAGATTCTTTAATTCCAATTGCCAAAGCTTCCATATCTCTACCGGCCATACCTCCGTAAGTATGTAAACCTTCGTAAACAACAACCATATTTCTTGCTTTATCAAAAGTATCGAAATCATTTACTGCAAGAAAACCACCGATATTTACCAATGCATCTTTTTTGGAAGACATTGTGGCTCCATCGGTTTGATCGCATATTTCACGAACGATTTCGCGTATTGATTTATCGGCATAACCTTCTTCGTATTGTTTAATCATATAAGCGTTTTCTGCAACACGAGTCATATCGTGAATGATTTTAATGCCGTATTTATTTGTTATTTCGCGAAGAGCTTTTAAGTTTTTTAATGAAATAGGTTGTCCGCCGGCCATATTTACAGTAGTTGCAATAGCTAAATAAGGAATTTTTTCAGCACCGGTTTCATCAATTATTTTTTGTAGTTTTTCTAAATTAACGTCACCTTTAAATTTATATTCATTTGCAGGATCATGAGCTTCGTCGCAAATTACATCGATAAATTTACCACCGGCTAATTCTTGGTGAACTTTTGTTGTTGTAAAATACATGTTTCCCGGAATTACATCACCGTCTTTAATTAAGATTTGTGAAATTATATGTTCTGCTCCGCGTCCCTGATGAGTAGGTACAACATGTTTATAGCCGTAAACGTCTTGAATTGTATTTTCTAAATGATAGAAGTTTCTTGAACCGGCATATGCTTCGTCGCCTGTCATCAGACCTGCCCATTGTTGATCACTCATTGCAGAAGTGCCCGAATCGGTTAATAGATCAATGTAAACATCTTCGGATTTCAATAAAAAAGTGTTATATCCGGCTTCTTTAATTGCCTGTTCTCTTTCTTCGCGAGTTGTCATTTTAATAAGCTCAACCATTTTTATTTTATATGGTTCGGCCCAA
The DNA here is from genome assembly GCA_964496755.1 of uncultured Melioribacteraceae bacterium. Lineage (GTDB taxonomy): Bacteria > Bacteroidota > Ignavibacteria > Ignavibacteriales > Melioribacteraceae > CAZCBD01. The sequence continues at coordinate 6,928 of CAZCBD010000019.1, read as the reverse complement.
CTTCTTTTCTTTTCTGTCATTATATCTCCAACTTATAATATTATTAAGTAATAAAATTAAAGTTCACAATATAAATCAAAATAAGAATATTGTCAAATATTGTAAGAAATTAGGGTGAAAATAATTATATAATTAGAAAGCCGACGCTAGTCGACTTTAACTAATTAGAGAGAAATGTGCGATTTGAATCCGCAAAATTAAGATAGCTTGCAATTTTATCGACAATTTTCTTGGCTCGTTCCACCGGATAGAAACTGAATTCTATAACTCCAAGTTTTTTTGCTAATGATTTGATTGACGAGGAAATTATTTCAGGCAAGTTATTTTTTTCGTGAAAAACTTCCGCCGGTAAAAGAAATATAATATCGAAGGCGGATGTTTCAGCTATCTGTAGTAGATCTTTATAATTTAAATGGTTTAAATGAATATTATCGGCAAACGTTCCTGCTATTATTCTCAGCTCCAATTCGTATTGCATCCTTTCAAACAGTAACATTGCTGCTTCATCGGTCGGGATTTTAATTTCAATCATTTTTTGCTCTGTTTTTTAATTGCGACTATTATCGGAGGCAGTATATTTTTTTTAATGTTATAGAATTAAAAAAAACTTCTGATTGAAAGGGAATTATGAAAGAGATTTCAGTAGTTTACTATAATTTAATTTATTCATCCGAAAGCTGATTTTTGCAAATTCATCATCGTATTCAATATTCAATACGGTTCCAAGTGAATGAATCATTGCTATTTGTTTGGTTTTTTCAACTCGAATCTTAAAATTGTATTCACTTTCATATTTATCAAATATCTTTAATAGATTGTCTTTAAGTTCGGAAATATTTATGCCTCTTTTTGAGGAAATGAAAATAGGATTTTCAAATTTAGTGCGAATCATGTTAATAATCGATTTATTTTCAAGTGCATCAACTTTATTAAAAATCCAAAGCCGTTGTTTTTTATCGCAATCCAGTTCGTTTAAAATTTTGTTAACAACGGCAATGTGATCTTCAAAAAAAGGATTTGTTATATCAATAACATTTAAAATTACATCGGATTGTTTAACTACGTTTAACGTGCTTTTAAACGATGCAACAAGATGATGCGGTAGCTTACGAATAAATCCTACGGTATCGCTGATTAAGATTTTTTTTGCAGATTCCAAATCAAAAATGCGGGTAGTTGAATCGAGAGTGGCAAATAGTTTATTTTCAGCTAAAACGTCGGATTCAGTTAAAAGATTTAAGAGGGTTGATTTTCCGGCATTTGTGTATCCGACCAAACTGGCGGTTAAAAAATTTTTTCTCTCTTGACTTTTGGTAATTTGTTGCGATTCGATTTTTTTAAGAGTCTCTTTTAATTTGGCAATCCTGGTTCTAATTAATCTGCGGTCGGTTTCGATTTGTGTTTCACCGGGCCCTTTGGTTCCGATGCCCCCGTGCTGTTTCGAAAGATGGGTCCACATTCGCGTTAGGCGCGGCAATATATATTGAAGTTGTGCTAATTCTACTTGTGTTTTCGATTCTTTAGTTCTTGCATGAAGTGCGAAAATATCTAGAATTAAACCACTGCGGTCAATAATTTTACGTTCAATTAATTTTTCCAAATTTCTAACTTGGTTAGGACTTAGGTCATCATCGAAAATAATTAAATCCACTTCATTCATTTCCGCCAGTTCGGCAATTTCTTCTGCTTTACCTTTTCCAATATAATATGCTGAATCTATCCGGCTTCTTTCTTGAACAATTTTCAATATTGTTTCGGCACCTGCGGTTTTTGCAAGCATTTCCAATTCACTCAAGTATTCTTCAACTTTTTCAGGAGAAGTTTGTGAATTTTTTACTGCAACTAAAATGGCTTTTTCTTCTTTTTTTTCTTTTATTTCAATCATTCAACGTTATTTTCAGAGTTTAACGAAATTATTTTTTTAAGCGATTTTTTTTACTTGAAATCTTTTTTCTTATGAAAGACAGTTCAAACAAAATAAATTACTTTTACAAATCAAAATTATTTTCTAAGATATTCTTTGTAAAGATTAATAGTTTTGAAAGTAGCAACCGATAAATCGAAATTAGAAATCACATGATTTCTTGCAGCTTTGCCGAATTTAAATCTCTTTTGTTCGGATTCAATTAGAAGCTCAAGTTTTTCTGCCAGAGATGTTGCATTTCCCTTTTCAAAAAAATATCCTGTAATGTTATCAATATTGATATCCAAAACACCATCGGAATTAGAGCAAACAACAGGTAATTCCATAGACATTGCTTCTACTAAAGCCAACCCGAAAGCTTCGGCATGAGATGGAAAAGCAAAAATATTTAATGCCGACAAAACAAAAGGTATATCGGTGCGATAGCCTGTAAAAATAATTTTCCCGGAAAGGTTCAATTTGTTTGATAACTTTTCAATTTTTTTACCGTATTCCGATTCACCTTTGCTGGGTTCACCAATAATTAAAAATTTTAAGTTTGAATATTTTGAGCACAAAATATGTGCCGCTTCAAGAAATTCTTCATGACCTTTACCGGGGCTAAATCGTGCCATCATTCCAATTGAGATTTCCGAATCGGAAAAGTTAAATTCCTTTCTTGATAATTGTTTGTCAAAAAGAGAGGGGTTGAATTTTTGGGTATCAATAGCATCGTGAAGTAGTTTAATTTTCTCGCTTTTAAGCGGACAAGTATCAATTAAATTTTGTTTAATGACATTTGAAATTGCAAAAGCTGCAGTTAATCTTTTATAAATTAATTTGTGAAGCAAATCTTTTTTAACAACAAATGAACCGACATGTTTTGTTAGAAATAATTTAGCAGTGCTACGAATTAAAAACAAAGCCGGCGATAATAACCACAAATCCTTTGAAGCATGAGAGTGAATTATGTCGAATTGGTTTTTTTTAAAGATCAACATTAATTTCTTTATTGCCGCAGGTTGAAAATATGCTACACTTTCAACAGTAAATATTTTTACATTAAAATGCTTAGCCTCGTTATAAATTCTTGAGTTTTTAACGCAAAGCAAAGAGGGGGTTAGGCCGTTTTTAATTAGCTGATCAATTGTTGTTAGAGTGTACATCTCCATTCCACCCCAACTTTCGGATAAGCATGAAATCAAAATTTTCATTCGTATATTTTTTTTAGTCTTGTATTAGAAAAATAATGAGATAGAATCTCATCGAAGGCATAACCCTTTTCTCCCATTACCGCAGCACCAATCTGGCAAAGGCCTACTCCGTGCCCCCATCCGGCACCGTAAAGGGTAAATTTAATTGGGACTTTGTTTTCGTCACATTCCTTGTCAACAACAAATGCAGAGGAATATAAGTGATGTTTCGAAAGTACGCGTCTTATTTCCAATTCCTTGCCGATGGTAATTGAACGCTTGGAACCGATGATTTTTAATTTTATAATTCGTGAAGATTTACCCCGCTTAACTGGAATTAAATCCAAAATAAAACCGAAATCGATTTTAGTTTTATCGAAAATTATTTTTGAAATTTCCTCTTGAGAATATTCAACTTTCCATCTGTAGAAATCTTTAGTTTGAATATCGGAAGCTGTTAAAACATGAGAAAGCACTTCGTCATTATCGCAATTACAAAACGAAATGGGAGTTCGCATTATCCATCTACGAGCATTTTGTTCAACATCAAAATTTGTATTATAATTATCCGGTGCAAACTTATAATCGGGTTTAGATGTTAAATAAGGTATGTTGGTATCAGCCCAAACATTTTCGAAAGATTCGGTAATACCACCGCAACATTTCGAGAATCGTGCGTCACAGATTTCATTGTTATATTCCAAAACAATTCCACGGGTTTTGTGAACAGCTTCAATAGCAGCATTGTTGTGAACTTTTGAAATACCTTGATATCTTTGGCAATGATCATCGGCACAAACATCGAACAGCGTATGTTCGGTTCTATCATACCACTTTATGATTTCATTTTCCGTTTCTATTTGGGGACTAAGGTTTTTTGCTTGTTTACTTTTTAATTGGGCCAAAAGCCAACTTCTGGAAATTACTGCGTGGGCTTTTAAAAATTCAATAGATGCATCAGGATTCATTTCCGATGAAATTACTGAAGTTAAATAATTTTCCAAAGGAAGAGTGTTAATTGCATGGATGTTATTACCATCGGATTTTAATCTGAGCGAACCGCTGAAACTTTCTTTCTCCTTTTGTTCCCAATGAAAATTTTGTCCGATGATTACATTTTTCAATACAAAAGATTCTTCATCAAAATTGGAAGGGTAAAAAACAATATCATTTTTTACATCTAAAAATATTTTATTCTGAGTTATTATAATATTTTCACCGTCACGTTTGGCTTTGAATATACCGCTATAAATTCGATCGGAATTTTCAATTAAAAATTTCCCGTGTAACACAAAGTTTATTTCTTTTCCGGAAATTATTCCGATATTTATTTTGGGCTCTTTCATTGACTCTTTATCCGTTTTTTTTATAATACAAATATAGTAATTAAAAATTTTTTAAAATTCTTTATAAAAAATTTTTTAAGGCTTTGGGATGAAAAAGATAATTATACTTTTGTTGTTGACTAAAATCTCAGTCGGACAGATGCAAGATAGTTTAAGGTTAAACGAAATAATGTTTAAAACCTCAAACAAAAATTCAGAATTTATTGAAATTGTAAATGTATCTGCCAAGGATACGGTAGATTTGACGGGTATTTCAATTCAATATTATTCATCAAAAAAAGATAAAATAGTTTTTCCCTTTTTAAAAAGTAAATTGCCACCAAAAGCTTATTGTGTTGTTTTGGAAGGGGATTATTCTTTTTCCGAAAATATTTATAATCTTGCCGAAGATAAAAACTTGATTGTTTGTACAATTTCCGACAAAGCTTTCGGAACATCGGGGATGTCGAATAGTAGCAACCGTGAATTAAAATTATTTGATAAAAACGGTAAATTGATTGACAGCTATACATATACGGCAAATAATGGTAGTGATATTTCGGATGAGCGAATTACTTTTAGCGACAACAGTTGGGGGAATTCAAAGTTCAAAATGGGTACGCCCGGTAAGAAAAACTCTATTTCACCAAAGGAATATGATGTTGAGGTTAAAACTATTTATTTAAAAATATTCGATTCAACTAATAGAATAAAAGTGGGCCTGAAGGTAGTTAATAATGGAATTGAAAAAGCCGAGTTCCAAGTTAATTTAATCAAAATTTTAGGAGATAAGTCTGAACCCCAAATAATTGATTCGTTACAATTAAATTTAAATACACTGGATTCTATAAAAACCGAATTTAACAACTATTTATTATTAGATGGTTTTAAATGTCAACTTGAAGTCCGAAATATATTTGCTCAAGATGAAGATACCTTGAACAATAGCAGGGATACGACTATTTATTGCGGATATTTTAAAAATGCTGTGCAAATAAATGAAGTGATGTTTAATCCTGAAAATAATGAACCCGAATGGTTCGAGTTAAAAAATGTTTCTGCCGATTCAGTTTGCTTGGCAAGATGGAAATTTTCAGATTTGTTGCCCAAAAGAGATTTGTTTCCTTTGTTTAAGGAAGAAATAAAATTAGCACCCGATTCATTTTTGGTTTTTGCAAAGGATAGCTCAATAATTTATCATCATCAAAAGATACCCTCGCGGATTATGATTTTCGATTTTGGTGTTTTAAACAATAATTATGACGGACTTATTATAAAAGATTATTGGGGAAGAACTATCGATAGCCTTTTCTATAGGAATAGAAATTTTAAGAAAGGTTTTTCCATAGAAAGATTAAATTCATCTTTAGCTACTTGTGATACTAGCAATTGGAAACAGTCGGAAAATATTGAGCAAAGTACACCCGGGTTTGTTAATTCGATAGAAAAATATAATTATGATGTTGCTATTGATACGGCGTATGTGTTAAGCAATAAAAAAGGTGAGGCTTCTATTTTTTTCAGCATAAAAAATGTTGGTTTCAGATTGATGAAAAATGTTGAAGTGAGAGTTTTGAAAAATGATTTACTCCTGTATGTTTATAATATTACTCGGCTTGCAGCAGGTGAAAGTTTTAACAAAACATTGGGGAATATTTTGGTCTTCGGTAATGAAAAATTTAGAGTCGAAATTAATTCGGAAAAGGATTACTTGAAGAAAAATAATCTTTGGGAGTATGTTTTTGAAAAAAAATATAAGAAAGGTGTTGTTAGAATTTCCGAGATTTTTTTCAACAGTAAAGATAAAAAATCATTTGCAATTGAAGTTTATAATAATTCTGATGTAACTATTAATATGCGAGGGTGGGAAATTATTTCTGAAAATAATTTTAAAACAATAAAAATAGAAAAGGATTTATTTCTTTCTTCGCATAAGTATGTTACTCTGATTTCAAATAATTTTGATATTCAAAAATTTAATATTAAAGATAATTATTCGAAACAAGATTTCCTCTTTTCTAACAGCAAAGATGAATTAATATTGGTTTCGCCATTGGGGAATGAAATTGATGATATTTGTTTTGATGATAAAATATATTGTCCGCAGGATTTTTCTATCGAAATAAAATTAGTTGGGAATGTGTTTATTCATCACTCTCTTTCAAATTCAGGAAATACTTTTGGAAGAAAAAATTCGATAGATGAAATAATAAATAAAAAAAATAATGTAGTTATTAACGAAATTCTATTTGAAAGCTCGGAAGCTAAATCTTCATTCATTGAAATATACAATAATGATTTAACTGCAGTCAATATTGCCGGATGGGAATTGCAAGTTGGAGATAGGCGGTTTGAGATTTCTTCAACGAAGAATTTTTTAAATTCGGGTGAATATTTTTTATTAATTAACGATAAATTTTATTTTTCAGAAGTCCAAGATAATTTAATCAATAAAAATAAAAACTATACTACTTGCAATAAATTTAGAGTTAGTTTCAAAAATCAAA
>CAZCBD010000018.1:0-24439 GCA_964496755.1 uncultured Melioribacteraceae bacterium | reverse complement strand
CATTATCATTATCCCCTCGCATTATATAACCTTTGAACATTTTTTCGCGAAGATTACGTTTTTCAGAATATTGTAAAAATGGAATTAAACTTGGTTTGTCAAGAGTAAAAACCCACTTCCCTTTTTTACCGATTTTTTCTGCCTTTTCTGCTGCAGCCGTAATTACTGCTTCAGGCAAACCGGCTAAATCTTCTTTTTTGTTAATAATTAACTTAAATGCATTATTGTCTTTAAGAACATTCTGCCCAAATTGTAAAGAAAGCATTGATAATTCTTCATTCAATTTTCGCAGTTTATTTTTTTGTTCATTATTTAAATTTGCGCCGTTGCGCACAAAATTTTTGTAATATTGCTCAAGTAATTGATTTTGTTCTTGATTTAATTTTAATTCGTCTTTTTTGTTATAAAGTGTTTTAATTCTTTTAAAAAGATTCTCGTTTAAGCTGATATCGTCACTATGTTTAGAAAGCATTGGTGATAAGACCTTTGCAAGCGAATCTTTTGTACTATTTGTGTTGGCAGAATATAAATTATAAAAAACACTTCTAACCTTGGTTAAAAGTTTACCTGATTTTTCTAAAGCCACAATAGTGTTTTCAAAAGTAGGTTTTTCTTTACTATTGGCAATAGCCAAAACCTCTTTGGAATGTTCTTCTATTCCTTTTTTAAAAGCAGGCAAAAAATGCTCATCTTTAATCTTATTAAAAGGTATAGTCTGAAACGGAGTATCATAAGTTGTAAAAAACGGATTCATACTTTCATCCTTTTTTGAGCAGGTAGTAATAAATAAGGAAACTAAAAACAGTAAAATAAATACTAAAGTTTTTTTCATATTAAAAAAACCCCCAAATAATTAATGATTTCAATCACAATAATAAAAAAATGAATTGTGAGTACCAAAATATTTTAGAATGGAATAAAAGATTAATAAATAAAAAATGTGCGGAATAAAAAAACTAAAGGAGCCTAAAAGCTCCTTTGTGAAAATGCTTTTGATAAAACTTATTTCATGTTTAAAAATGTATTTTAAAACCTTTTTTATTTGTAAAAGTTTTATCAATCTTTATTTTGAATGTTTTTTTTATGAAACTTGAAAAAATACCTAAACCGCCGGAAATATTACTAAAATCCAGATTTTCTAATAAACCTGTATAATTATTAGTTTTAACTAATTTGCTTAAATAATGTGCAAGATCGGAATCTATTACCTTTGCCTCAAACTCTAACTCATTTAAATAATAATGACTTCTATTAGTATCCGGCGTAGCAATTAGTTCAATTCCTCTTTCCACAGCATCTTGTGAATAGTAAAACTCATCGTATATTTGAAAACTATTCGGAAAAATTAATTCATCGTTTTTTTCATCAATAGCAGTAGGCATTATTTTTACCTTTTCCACATATTCTTTCCCATTAAAATAGAAATAGTTCAATTTTAGATTTCCGCTATAATAAAATTTCTCTATGTCAAACAAAAAATTATAGAGTTTTATCTCAAGTTTAATTGTCGATAAGTCTACTTTTGGAAAGGAAATATGCGAAGAATAAATAAAAATAGCTTTAGGTGAAGTAGTTGTCGTTTCGGCAAATAGTAAAGAATCATCCTGTGTTCTAGCTTCTATTCTGTATTTAGTATTACGACTTAATTCAAAATTATCCGTTTTATAAAAAGATGTATGAACATTATTCAATACTGTATCAATTTCATTAAAGAAATGCACATTACCATTCTTTAAATTAATTAATTTGATTTCCGCATTTTTCACAAATTGATTTTCAAACCCCACATTGTTAACGTAACTTTCTCTATCAAAATTCTTTACTAAGGTTGCAACCTGATAAGGTTTATCAAAAGTTAAAATGCAATTCAAAGAATATTTCGGAATATATTTTTCAACTAAAGCCACTTCGTTTTCGCATGCATTAAAAAGAAAACTTATAAAAGTGAAAATTAAAAATAAATAAATTCCTTTTTTCATATAAATTCCTTTTTTCATATTTCTACCCTCACTGTAGCCGTTGGTAAAATTGGCAGCATATTAACCCTTTGACCGGTTTTTCTATTAAAATAAAAAAGATTAGCTCTATCATAAGCATTCAAAACACTGAAATTTAGAGTAACCAATGCAAACGGAAGTTTTATTTTTTTTGAAAGACTTAAATCCAACCTGTGATAATCCGGAAGCCTATGCCCATTACGTGTTGATAAAATTGAAATTATAAAATAATCTTTAAAAATTGAATCGACATAACCTGAAAGAGGATTCCACTTATGATAAAAGCCCGTGGCTTGTGTAAAAGGATGTCCTGTATTATAAACCCAAACAGCACTTAATTTCCAACCTGCACCAAGATTCCAATCCGCCGAAAGATTCAAAACATGGCGCGAGTCATATTTAGGAGGATATCGGAAATTATAAACCGTCTGATAAACCCATCCCAAAGAATAATTTGCTGTAAAAACAACATCTCCAAAATTCAGATTAACGTTTGCATCTAGTCCGTAAGCTTCACCATTGGCATTAATTAAATCGGGTTCCGAAGGAAGGAATTTATTTTCATTTAGTAATGCTATGTTATTTATTTTTTTATAATAGCCTTCAATTTGAGCCGAAAAGATTTGATTATAACTAAAATCTAAACCGGCTATGTAATGTATAGCTTGAGTAGGATCCAAATACTTCGGAATAATTATCCATGGTTCAAAAACAGCAAAAATATCATCTTCATCTGTTACTGTTGTCAACTCCTGATTGTAAACACCCCAAGCTGCTTTGAAGGCTAAAGATTCATTTACTCTGTATGTCATACTTAATCGCGGTTCGAATAACTTTATTCCGGCGGTACCAACTGCCAAACGAGTTAAATTCAAAATTGTACCGGCATCAATTCCTAAGTTTTTATATCTTAGGAATTTATATTTAGCATAAACGCTTATATTTGTGCCATAGGGTGAAAGATCAATATACCTCTTTTTGTCATTACCAACTTTGAGCGAAGAATGAACTTCTTTAATATGAATCCCAATACCTAATTCATCTTTACTTGGATAAACATAAGTTAAATCGGTTTTAATAGTAAAATCTGAAATCGAGGTTTTTTTGTAATCCAATCCGCTATAATTTGGTAAAAGCTCCCCTACAAAATTACTGGATGAAAAGTTTACGTTAAAAAACAAAGGAGAATCAGTAAATTGAAACCAATTAATACTATAGAAATTTGATTTCCATTGATAATCCTCCAAGGTACTTTTTTTATTGGTAATATTATCTTTACTCAAAAATGCTTCAACAGTAAACTTTGATTTTTCAAAAAGATATTTGGGTAAAAAAGAAATTTTAAAATTTAAATCATAAAAATTTACGGGAGCACTTTTATCATTTAAAAATTTATCCAGAATTTTCGAAGAATAGCTTTTTCTTCCTGCAAGATAAAACGAGCCTATACCGATTGGTCCCTCAACAATTGCTTTGCCGGCCAGATAACTTAAACTTGCGCCGGCAGAAATCTTATTCTTGTTTCCATCATTAGTAATAACTTTTAATACCGATGAAATTCTTCCGCTATACTCGGCAGTAAAACCACCTTTATAAAACTCAACATTATTAATGATATCTGGATTTATCGAACTAAAAATTCCCATGGCATGGTAAGGATTATAAATATCAACGCCATCGAGTGTAACTAAATTCTGATTACTTGCTCCACCTCTAACATAATATCGAGCCGAAGCATCACCCATAGATCTAACTCCGGACATATATTGAATTGATCTAAACACATCCGGTTCAACTCCGCGCGGCAAAGATTTCAATTCCGTAATCGAAATTCTTTGCAAACTAACATCTGTTGCATTTGATTTGGCAATACGATGCCCGATCTTTTCAACAGTCTGTAATTCTAAACTAATAGGTTTCAGCGAAAACTTAACTTGAGTTATGCCGCCACCTTTAACGTAAACAGAAATTATCTGATCTTCATAACCTATGTACGAAGCTTTCAGTTTGTAAACCTTTCTGACTTTCAAACCGGTAATTACGAAAATTCCTCTATCGTTTGTAGAGGCACCAATATCTTTCCCAATCAACAACACATTGCTGAAAGCAAGAGCTTCACCCGAATTAGCATCGGTTACAACCCCTTGGATTGTCCCAACATTTTGAGAAAATGAATGAATTGTAAAAAGTAAAAGAAAAGATATTAAACGAAATCTGATTGAAAAATGAAAACTCATAACCCCTTCAATAGTTTATTTCAAATTTATCATTTGTAAAAACAAAAATCAATTTTCCGCCCGGTAGGGTCTTGTTTAGCTCCACCCCCCCAGGCGGAGCCAACAAGTTAATCACTTTTTAGAAGACAGTACACTAATTTTCCCAACAAAATAAGTGCAATTCCCACAACACATTCTCCCCATGCCTCGAGAGGTTATAATAGAATCAATCTGTGTGCCAAATTCAATTGAGAGTTTAACGCTGTTTCGGAGGGAAAGCATTCTGCAATTGTACAATTTACAATACACCCATAGAATATTATTTTATACAACCTACTTAATAATTTAAAAATTCCTTCCAAATCTTGTACAATTCAAATGTAGCTTTCACATCTTTAGCACAATACTCGGCAATCTTTTTTACTTCATCATTATAAAATAATTCATTTATTTTCATGCCGTTTACATCAATCGTTTTGGGCGATTTTATACCAAATGATTTACAATAAAAGTCAAAATTAAACTTTCTAATCTTTCCATAAAATGTAAATTCATCAAGTAAGTCAATATGGTTTTTACGATACTTTTTATGGAAGTTTTTTGTAGGTTTTATTTGATGAATTGCAGATCTAATGGTTATAAACGGCAGATCAAAATTTTTTCCGTTAAAGGATATTAACTGATTGGATTTGGCAACCTGTTCCCAAAATATTTTGATCAGTTCGGGCTCACTAAATGCTCGATATTTTATATTATTTTCAGAATCGTTAAAGCTGTCCTCAGTTTTCCCTAAAAACAAAACAAGCAGTTTCTCTGTTTCAATATTTAACAAAGCCAGTGAAACTATTTTTGCAGTAAAAGGATAAAGGTTCAGGTATCTAATGGCGTCAAAAATTTTTGATTCTCGAATTTCTTGATTCGGTTCTTTAATTGCATAGCGCAATAAATATTCCTGTTGGGAATCATCCAAATCATTAAAGTTCATCCCAACAGTTTCAATATCAAAAATCAGTTTCATTTAGAATTTATATTTTAATGTTAAATAAATCCTACACAAATATTTCTTCTAAAACCCTGCCTGCATATTCAATATCTTCGAAATTAACATCTAAATGGGTAACAGCTCTTAATACTCCGGGTTGACCGTGTGAAATTAACAATCCTTTTTCTTTGCATTTTTTTATCAATTCTTCATCTTCTAATTTAATACTTTTAAACATAATTATATTAGTTTGTACAAGATTTAAATCAACTTCCAAATCATCTATTTCATTTATTTTTTGCGCAAAAATCTTAGCTTTTTCATGATCTTCTTTTAACCTCGAAATATTATTCTTAAGAGCATATAAACCGGCAGCAGCAATAATTCCAGCTTGGCGCATTCCTCCGCCCCAAGCTTTTCGAATCCTAAAAGCTTCCTCAATTACACCTTTATCCGAGGCAATGATTGACCCAATAGGTGCCCCCAACCCTTTGGACAAACAAACAGAAACCGTATCGAAATATTTTGAGTACTCTGCCGCTGAAATATCGGTTTCTGCAACCGCATTCCAAAGTCTTGCACCATCTAAATGAAAATATAAATTATTAGCCGCAACAAATTCATATAATTCCTGAATTTTTTCTATCGGCTGAATAATACCTCCGCACATGTTGTGAGTATTCTCAATTGCAACAACCCGTGTGCGCGGCATATAATAAGCCGATTTTGGTCGAATCATATTTTGCAATTTATCCACATCCAAAATCCCGTTTGCACCTTCTGCTCTAAAAAGTTGAATTCCACTGTTAGCTGCCGGTGTTCCGGATTCGAAATGAAAAATATGGGCATCTTTATGACAGATAACTTCATCGGCGGGCGAAGTTAAAACATTTAAACAAATCTGATTGGCCATCACACCACTCGGCACAAAAAGAGCGGCCTCCTTACCTAAGAGCTCTGCTGCGTAATTTTCCAATTCAATTACAGTAGGATCTTCTTTATAAACATCATCACCAACTTCTGCTTCGTAGATTGCTCTGCGCATTTCAGCCGAAGGTTTTGTAACCGTATCGCTTCTTAAATCAATTATTCTCATTTTGTTTTCTCTTTACTTTAAACTTAAAATATATACAAATTAAAAATATCAAACTCGAAATAATTAGTGCGCCATCAGGAATAATTCTCGGATGTTTTGTAAAAAAAGTTTTCTCGCTGTTCGGAAAAATATCAGCTGTTAGAAAACCTCTTTCATACATTTCCGTTTCCTTTATGATTTCACCGTTCTTGTTAATAACAGCACTTATTCCACCATTTGCAGCTCTAACTATATACTTTCTATTTTCAACGGCTCTTAAAATTGAAATTGCTTCATGCTGATATGGCCCACTTGAATTACCATACCAACTATCGTTTGTAACCACAATTAAAATTTCCGCTCCGAGTTTTGCAAAATCGGCAACATAGTTTTGGTATATCGATTCGATACAAATTACAGCACCGATTTTTAATGAATTGTAATTGCTTGTTGTTGTTGACAAAACTTTTGCACCTGTGCCTTTATTCCAACCGGAAAGGCCTACTCCCCATTTAATTAAATCTTTCAGAAAAGTTAATTCGTCTGCAAAGGGCGTTCCTTCGCCAAAAGGAACTAACAGTTTTTTGTGATACGATTGTACAAAATCTGAAGTAGAACTATAAAGTAATATTGAGTTAAAACTACGATAGGCCGTATTTCCTGATTTTGAAATCTTTGCATCCTTTGGGAAAGTATTAGGATTATAAAAATATTCAATATCAGGCATACCTGTTATTAAACTAATATTATTTTTCTCTACAAATTCTCGTATTTTGTTTTCTTCGCTTTTGTAGGGTAAAGTTCTAATAAAAACCGGTAAGGCAGATTCAGGCCACACAATAATTTCAGCACCTTTTTTAATTGCCTTTTGAGAAAGTGAAAAATATATTTCCAACTGTTTATTAAGCGATCCGGTTTCCCATTTTTTCCATGGATTAAAATTCGGTTGAATAATTCCAACTCTAACTTTTTTAGTATCTGTTATCTTATTGGAAATAAAAAAAGAATAAAATAGAGGAAGTAAAAAGATGCCTACAAACAACACAATAAAATTATTAATTAGTTTTTTTCTTTCAATAAAGGTTGTAATAGTTTTAAATGCTAATACATTAAGTAAAACTACTAGTAATGAAAATCCGTTTGCTCCAATAATATCGGCAATTTGAATATACTTATTAAAATAAGCAAGTCCATGCCCCAAAACCAGCCATGGAAATCTCAAATCCGTTAAAGTATATATATGCTCATAAGCAACCCAAAAGACGGGAAATAAGAATAATAATTTCTTTTTATTTTTAATAAAATAGAAGTGTTTTAAACTTAAACTATACAAACTTGAAGGAATTAAAAAAAGAATCGGATTAAAAAATAATAAAGCAATTCCACTTATTCTTAAAAACGGATCGGAATCCGGCATCCAGCTCCCTACCCAATAAAGAGTTACAAGTGAAAATGAAAATCCAAATAGATAGGTGGTTTTATTAATCTCTGCTAAAGTCGTTTTATCTTTAATCGAAAAAAAATACGGAACCAAAGCAAAAAACATTAGCGGAAATATATTTATAGGAGGGAAAGATAAGCCTAAAAGAAGACCGCTTAAGATTGCCGAACCATTTTCCTTTGAAGGAAAAATAAAAGATAAAAGGTTTTTATTTTTCATTTCCTTTCTTTCTTTTTTTTATAATGAACCGTGTCAAAATAATTAACGCAACAATTATAGTGAGAGCAATAATTATTTTAGAATAAGTTGATAAGTAAAAATCTATCTGTGTTACATTATTTCCTAAAAGCATTCCCAAATAAATTATCGTAATGTTCCATAAAAATGCACTTACCGAAGCAGAGATAAATGTGTGAAATATTTTTAATCGATAGACACCGGAAAAAAAACTAATTACCGAACGGGTGCCGGGTAAAAATCTATTTACCAAAATCAATTTATATCCGTATTTACTAAACCAATCGCCAGTCTTTTCAAAACTTTCCTTTGTAATAAATTTAAATTTATTTTGAGCTTGTATTTTATGACCAAAATATTTGCCTACGAAATACATTAAAATAAAGCCAAGCGCACTACCCAAACTTGTAATAAACAAAACGGGTAGAAACCCCAAAGCAGTTGAACTAATCAGAGATGCTCCTATTATTACGACCAAATCGCTAGGCGAAGGAGGAAATACATTTTCAATAAAAGCAAAGAAGAATAAAATTACATATAACCAAAAAGTATCGAGACTTCCTATAAATTGAATTATTGATTCTAACATTTACATCCTTTCCAAAAGTGCAACAGCATACGATTCTATCCCCTCTTCTCTACCGGCAAAACCCAAGTGTTCTGTAGTTGTTGCCTTTATCGATATTTGCGAAACTTCAATATTCACAATATTTGCAATAGTTTCCCGCATCAGAAGAATATACTCTTGAAGCTTAGGCTTTTGTGCCACAATTATTGAATCAATGTTTATAATTTTATACCTGTGTTTTTTAATTAATTTATAAACATTTTCAAGTAAAAGCTTACTGTCAACATCTTTCAACGATTCATCATTATCCGGAAAATGTTTTCCGATATCACCCAAAGCCAATGCCCCAAGCAGCGCATCACAAATTGCATGCAATAAAACATCAGCATCCGAATGCCCGTTCAAGCCTTTTTTATGAGCTATTTCCACTCCACCCAAAAAAAGTTTTCTGCCTTCTTTAAAGGCATGTACATCGTAACCATTTCCAATTCTAATGTTCATTTAATACCTTATTTCAAATTTTGAAAATTCATTTCTAAATTCTTTTTCATAAACTCTGATTGATTTTACTTGTGCGTGGATCGGCCCTATTTTCACAGCATCAATAAAAGAATCAATTTTATATTTTTCACCTTCAACTATAATTTGCACTTCGCCAGTGTAAAGATTTTTAGTAAAACCAAAAACTCCTAATTCTTCGGCCTTTCTCAAAACAAAGTATCTAAACCCAACACCTTGCACCAAGCCTTTAACAATTATTTCGGTCCGAATTTTTGTAGCGTGCATTATTCATCACCAACTTGGTATCCAAATTTTTTCAATTGTCTATTATCATTTCGCCAACCGGATTTAACTTTAACTCTTAAATCCAAATAAACCGAACGTTGTAGAAAGTCATCAATAGCACCCCTTGAAACTTCTCCCAATTTCTTAATTGCTTCTCCATTTTTCCCGATAATTATTCTCTTTTGCGTATTACGTTCAACAATAATTGAAGCTTGAACAAAATCTTTCCCTTTTGCTCTTTCTTTAAATTCCTCTATTATTACTTCTACGCTATAGGGTATTTCTTCTTTGTACAGTAATAGAATTTTTTCTCTAATAATTTCGGATACAAAAAATCTTTCGGTTTCATCGGTAAGTCTATCATCCGGATAGTATTTCGGATGTTCCGGCAAATATTCTTTTATTGTTTCAAGAAGAATATCAATATTAAATTTTGCAAGAGCAGAGATTCCCAAAATACGGTCGAATATTTTTTTTTCTTTTATCAGCAAAGCTGTCTGTTCAATACTTTTTGAATCTGATAAATCAATTTTATTTAGTAATAATATTTTCTTTGAACTTAATTTATTTAATTTTGAAATAATTTTATCATTTTGAAAAAACAATTCACCTTTGGGATCTGTTTTTAAATCTATCATTGCAACAAGTAAATCAGCATCATCAATTGAACGTTCAACTTCTTTCATCATCTTTTCTTGCAAAAGATAGGATGGATCCAAAATTCCGGGAGTATCCAAAAAAATTATCTGATGATTTTCATCACTTAAAATCCCGAGAATTCGTTTGCGTGTAGTTTGTGGTTTATTGGTAATTATTGATAATCGCTCGCCCAGCAAAGCATTCATCAAGGTGGATTTGCCTGCATTAGGTAATCCGATAATTGTTACATATCCGGTTTTAGTCATTTAGTACTTGTTTTTTTTGATTTAAAATATAGAGAAAGGCTTTCTGAAAGGCAATTTGAACTATTTAAATAACTCACTTAAAGCTCTTTAATTTTCTTTGTAACTCTAATATGCGAATCAATAATCAAATATATCAATGCCGAAACTATCACAACAAATATCAACGTTACGGAAGAGTTTACATTAGAAATATCGGAAACAGAATTTGTGAGAAATGAAAAATCCAACTTGCCAAAAATTGCATTCAAATCCGAATCAGTTTTCATAGTTGCATCATTAAAACTCAAAAATAAAAGCAATCCACTAAAAAAGAGTCCCAATGTCCCGAAAACACAGTAAATCGGGGTTTTTGAAAACAGCACCCTTTTTTCCATTGAATATATTTTATTCATTATTTTTTCATTAATTTTTTGAGGTGCCGACTCATTGAATAAATTTCGAATAATCTTTTCGATTCCTTTTTCAAGTTTAATAATTTCAAAAATTTCATCGTTAGCCGATAAAGAATTTAGATACTTTACTTCATGTTCAGATAACTCATTATCCAAATATTTTTGAATTAACTCTTCTTTGTTGAAATCATTTTTGTTGAAATCATTTTTATTGAATTCACTTTTCATATCAATTCTTCCTTGTAATTATATTTAACAATTACATTACGCAATTCAGTTCTGGCTCTGTGTAAACTTGTTTTGGCATTACTAATAGAAATATTCAAAATTTCACTAATCTCGTTTAGAGTAAAATTATCAATATAATATAGAATCAAAATTAGAGAATACTTAATAGGAATTTTATTAATCAAGCTATAAACAAACTCCTTTAATTCAATTCTATCGGATTCAAATTTATTTTTATCTTTAAGAAACAACAAATCATCGATATTAAGCATCTGTTTTTCAATTTGCCTGCCTTTAAGTTTAAGAATACTAACACCTGTATTAAAAACTATTTTATAGAACCAAGTGGAAAATTTAGAATCTCCTCGAAAATTAACTAATGAATTATAAGCTTTAAGAAAACTATCTTGTAATGCTTCTTCAGCATCCATTTCATTTTTAAGCATATTTTTTAAAAGAGAAAAAGCTCGATTTTTATATCTATCAATTAAAATAGAAAAATCATTTTTATTTCCTCTTTTAATCGATTCAATTATATCTTTATCTGAAATCTTTTGCATATACTTTTGACTGCTGAAATTTATTTTTGGTTACATTTAAATAACAATATTTATTCGTTATTTCTTTTACTGTTTTTGTAACCTTTATCTAAGTGTAAAAGTCAAAACACACAGAGAGAAACAAAATTTTAGGAGATTGTGATGTATGCACTTACGCCTGTATTAATAGTTGGAATAATATTTTTTACGATATCCGTAGTAATATCATTGTTAATTTACTACAGATCGAGAGAAAGACAAATGCTTATTGAAAAAAATCTTGATCCAAGTCAAATAAAAGATTTTTACCAGAGAAAAAAGATTAATTCAACTATTTGGCTGAAACTTGGAATAATCTCAATTGCATTTGGAATAGGATTAGCAGTTGGAAATATACTGTATGAAATTTATCCTAATTCGGAATACTTAATTGCATTTGGAATTTTTATTTTTACCGGTATTGGAAGCATTATATCATATTTTGTCTCAAAAAAATATGACGATTAAACTTAACTAAGCAAAAAGGCTAACCTCTTAGGCTAGCCTTTTTATTTTACTGAAATAATTATTCAATACCTTGTTCGGCAAGCCATCGTTCGGCATCAATTGCAGCTCTGCAACCGGTACCGGCAGCGGTAATTGCTTGACGATAAACAGTATCGGCAACATCACCGGCGGCAAAAACACCGTCAATATTAGTGTAAGTTGAATTTCCTTTTGTAATTAAATAACCTGTTTCATCCATATCCAATTGGCCCTTAAAAATATCGGTGTTCGGTTTATGACCAATAGCCATAAAAATTCCATCGCATGTAACTTCTTCGGTTGAGCCATCTTTTGTGTTTTCCAAAACAGCACCGGTAACAAATTTCTTTCCATCTTCTTCTTTGCCTAAAACTTCTTTAATTACTCTATTGTAAGCAAATTTAATTTTAGGATTTTTTTCTGCTCTTTCAATCATAACCTTTGAAGCACGGAATTCATCTCTGCGGTGCACCACAATTACTTCACTTGCAAATTTTGTAAGATAATTAGCTTCTTCCATTGCCGTATCGCCACCACCAACAACCAGCACTTTTAATCCGCGATAAAAAAATCCGTCGCAAGTTGCACAAGCGGAAACTCCGTATCCTTTATATTTTTCTTCACTTTCCAAACCCAGATATCTTGCAGAAGCACCGGTTGAAATAATAATTGAATCGGCAGTATGTTCTTCTTTTCCGACTTTAAATTTAAAAGGACGTTCTTTTAAATTTACTTCGGTAACTTCTTTATATACCGAAGTTGCACCAAACCTTTGAGCCTGTTTTCTGATTGTGTCCATTAATTCCGGACCATCTATCCCTTCAACAAATCCGGGAAAATTTTCTATATCTGTTGTAATTGTTAACTGTCCGCCCGGTTGCATTCCTTCAAAAACAACTGGGCTTAAATTTGCTCTTGCAGTATAAATTGCTGCTGTTAATCCCGCCGGACCCGATCCAATAATCGCTACTTTGTGATGATTTTCTGACATTCATTTCTCCTTTTTTTTATACAATTTCTTATCAAATAGAATTCTTCTGCGAATATGATTCTATTATTCATTAAACGATTCAAAACAAACTTAATCACCAATTTAAATTTTGTTTAAAAACTTTCACATAAACTTTATTACCATCAATCTTTGTTTCATATGATTTTAAGCCACCGCTTCCGTTGGTTTTTTTTCCGGTTCTAACATTGAACCCCCAACTATGAATGGGACAATAAATAATATCATCTTCTAAAAAGCCGTTGTATATTTTCGGTTGTAATTGATGCGGACAAATATTACTAAGCGCAAATACTTTATCATTGATTTTAAATACAGCAACATCAACATCATCTATTTCAAATCTTTTACCTTTGTTTTCAGTTAGTTCACCTAATTCACACAAATATTTAAATCCATTATTTATCATAAAACACTACCATCCACCGCTGGCACCACCACCGCCAAAGCCGCCGCCACCGCCGGAAAATCCGCCAAAAGAACCGCCGCCAAAACCACTACCTCGTGAGCTACCGCCCAACATTGAGCCTAAAATAAAAGCCGTTCCAAAACCACCACGCATACGAGTTAGTAAAACAATAATTCCTATTATTATATAAATAAACGGAAATGATTTTTTCTCTTTGCGTTTAGTCCTTTTGTTTGTTGTCCCACGATATTCACCTTTTGTAGCAGCCATTATAGCATTCAGTCCTTTTGAAACACCTTGTCTAAAATTTCCTCGGCGAAATGATGGTGCTATTTCATTTCGAATTATTGAGCTGGCAAGAGCATCCGGTAATACCCCCTCCAATCCGTATCCAACTTCAATTCTCATCTTTTTGTCGGAAGTTGAAATTAAAAGTAAAACGCCGTTATCTCTTCCTTTTTGTCCGATTTTATTTTTCTCGGATAATTGAAGCGTATACTCTTCAATAGGATACCCTTCAAGACTTTCAATAATTACAAACACTACTTGATTAGATGTTCTTTGTTCAAAATTATATAAAAGTTTATTAAAATAATTTAATTCGTTAATAGATAATGTATTGCTAAAGTCATTAGCATATTTTGTAATAACCGGAATTTTAGGCTGTGCAATTACAATCCCCAAAAGTAAAAATAGTACTATACAAATTTTCTTTTTCATTAAAACTGAACCTTCGGAGCTTTGTCTGCCCCTTCTTGTGAACTAAAATATTGTTTGGGTTGAAAATTACCAAAACCGGCAATTAAATTTGCGGGAAATGTTTTAATTTTCGTATTAAAAGTTTGCACTGTTTGGTTAAATCTTTTTCTTTCAACAGAAATTCTGTTTTCGGTTCCCTCTAATTGAGCCTGCAAGTTTAAGAAATTTTCATTTGCCTTTAGTTCGGGATATTTTTCAACTGTAACAAGCAACCGCGAAAGAGCACTACTCAGACCATCTTGGGCAGATTGAAATTTTTGGAAAGCCGAAGGGTTACTAAGCATATCGGGTGATAATTTGATTTGTCCTGCATTAGCGCGTGCTTCTGCTACAGCAATAAACGTATCCTTTTCAAAACTGGCAGCACCTTTAACGGTATTAACCAAATTCGGAACTAAATCCATTCTTCGTTGATATTGATTTTCTACCTGTCCCCAACTTGCTGTTACAGCTTCGTCAAGTTTAACAATATCATTATAAACACCAACACCCCACATAATAAACCCGGCAACAATTACTCCAACTACAAGCAAAACGCCACAACCAATTTTTACACCTTTTGACATTTATCCTCCAAATTTTATTTAAGGTTTTAAACCTGAAAATTCATTTTGTAAATAATAAAAGAATTTATTTGAAATTTCTATATTTTTAGTTTTAATAATTTTCTCAATATTTTGCAAATTTCCTCTATAAAATCTTAGCCATAATATATCTCCAATCAAAAACGCATCTAAAACTCTTTGCGCAACTATGGCCGAAACGGTAATATAACCCGTTAAAACATTCCAACCAAACGACATCAAACCGGAAAAATATTCTTTAGCATAAATTTGGCCGCTACCCGGAATTATGTACGACATAAATTTTGCGGTTTTTGCGGAATAAATTTGTTTCTGTGCGTTTGAACACAAAACTTCCAGTTCCCGATTTTTAAGTTTTTCAAAAATATTTTTAGCTTCTTCCCACTTCATCTGAAACATTAAGCTCCACCCTTTCCAATAAAGGATTTCATCTTTCCATCCAATAAAATTTTCATCTTTTAATAGATTTTCAATCTCTTTGTATAATAAATTAAAATCACGCATTAAAATTCTACATCTAATTATTTTAATCTTCGCTTTATAAAACTCTTCTTTTTCTTTTGTTTCAAGCAAAGCTTTTGAAAAATATTTTATAGCATTGTGAAAATAGCCTCCCGTTTTGTATGCTTCTCCAATTCTAAAATTGACAAAATACTTATCATATTTTCCCGTACTAAAAAAAATATATCTTTTGTATTCTGTTATGGCGTCAAAATAATTTTCAGCTCTGAATAAACTGTCGGCATAAGTTAATTGTTTTTGCAACGCGCTCTCATTTTGCACCTGCGCAAAGAAAGATATGTTAAAAAATAAAAATACCACAATAAAATTTTTCATTTCATCATCTCAAATTGTGGTAAAAAATAATTTTCATCTTCTACATATTTTTTAATTTCAAATTTTAATTTTTCTCTTTCCTTGTAATTATAAACCTGAGCTGCCGTATAAGAGCCATAAATATTACCGGCATAGAAATATGCTGCTAGTCCACCCAAAATCCAACTTCGTGTTTTATGCCCTGCATTATAATTATCAATTGCCGCATATCCTAAAACGGCAGTGAACAAAAAAGCTGTGATTGCATCGCCGTAATTTTTTGTGTAGATTTTACCGGCTCCGGGAATTATTGCAGATAAAACAGAGGCTACAAACGGATTTTTTAAAGTCGGATTCCGATATCTTTTAACAAAATTAAAAATTAATTTTTTGTCCTCTTTTTCAAATTCTTTCAACAAATAATCCTTATCAATCGGTTTATCATCAAGCATAAATAACATTTGTTCAAGTTTCAATAAATTAGGTTTAAATTTTGTATCATTATATATTTGAAGTTTCAAAAATTTATGATAATCACCATATCTATTTAGTATTGCTAACTGTTTAAAAAAATACGCTCTGGATTCATTTTCAAAATCACTATTAAAAAATAAAATCTGTAAATTATCAAAAGCCTCTTCGTTACGATTAATTTTGAACAAACAATCTGATAATTTTAACCTAACCGTATCATTATTTACAATCGATAAGTATTTACTATATTCCAAACTTGCCCTCAGATAATCTTTTTTAAGATTCAAGTAATTGGCAAACTTCAATCTGTTTTCGGCAGAAAAAAAATCATTAGTTTGGCCATAATCAAATGAAATGCATATCAAAAAAAATATAATAGCTGCCTTTTTCATTTTAAATAGCCTTTTAGTTTAACATTCAGATAATTAACATCGTAATATTTAGGCGGATCATAAAATCTATTGTTTATTTTGCGCGGATATTCCTCGGAATTTTTAAAGATATTTGCATCACGAGTAAATCTATCGGCAAACATCAAACTTGCTTTTAAAATACTAACTCTTTTAAGAGATAAAACAAAGAAATGCGAACAACTCGGATAAAAAGGACAATTATCACCATCATAATCTGAAAATACTTTTTGATAAAGATTTCGAATATTCGAAAAAATTTTAGTTGACAAATTGCTTTTTTTATTTTTATTAACCTTAGTTGATTGTAGCTCAATAACAAAAGAGTGCGTTTTCTTTGTCCAAATCCCCTTTTCTGTTTGTGCAAAGAGACTTGTAATAAATACTGTAATTATTAATATTTTTAATATTTTAGTCATTTATTTTTTATCTACATACAATTTTTTTAACTTTGGTTTCACTATTTTGAAACAATACTTCAAATATATTCATTATTTTTAAGTTAAAGAAAAGTTGGGGAAATTTTTAGCAAACTTTATGGATACAAAGCAAAAAAAGAGAGAGATAAAAGGACTTCCCGTAAAAGAATTATCAGAGGAAATGATTCGAATTCGCGAGCAAAAATTCAGGGGCGAACAAATTTTCGATTGGTTATATAATCATATGTCGGATAGTTTCGAGGAAATGGCCAACATTCCAAAGGCATTACGCAGAAAACTTGACAAAATTTATTCTATTTTTTCACTGGAACTAATCGAAGTACAAGAATCGGAGCAAACAGACACAAAAAAATATTTATTCAAAACTTATGACGGACATTATATTGAAACGGTATTAATCCCTTCCGGCAAAGATTCCGCAACTCTTTGTGTATCAACCCAAATCGGTTGTCCTTTAGGTTGTAAGTTTTGTGCTACCGGCTATCTCGGTTTGAAAAGAAATTTAACCGCGGGCGAAATTGTTGATCAATATGTTTTAACTGCAAAACAAACCAATCGAGATTATATTCGGAATATAGTATTTATGGGAATGGGAGAGCCGTTTTTAAATTATAATGAAACCTTAAAAGCTATTAAAATATTTACTGCTGAATTTAATAAAAATATAAGCCGCACAAGAGTAACTCTTTCAACGTCCGGCGTTGCACCGCAAATCCGTAAATTAACCGAAAGCGGACTTCGGATAAAATTAGCACTATCTCTTCATGCTGCTTTCGATGATTTAAGAGTACAAATAATGCCGATAGCAGAAAAATATAAATTGAAAGAAACCTTACGTGCTTGCAGAAATTATGCGAAAAAAACCAATACGAGAATTACTTTTGAATATACATTGTTCAAGAATTTTAATGACAGACGAGAAGATCAAATTGAGCTTGTTAAAATTTGTAAAACTATGCCGTCTAAAATTAATTTAATTCCATATAACAGTATTGCACACATAACCCCCGAAGGAATTGCTGCAAAATTAGAGCCGGCTACAATTGATGAAATGGAAAATTTTGCTTCCGCAATACGAAAAAAAAATATAACCGTAATGATTAGAGATACCCAAGGTAACGACATCTTTGCTGCCTGTGGTCAGCTTGCCGCTACAAAAAAGGAAAATAATGAAAAAACTTAGCCACGAAGAAATTACCGATAAAAGAATTAAATTGGAAAATATTGAGCAAGCTGATAAAATGCCTGTTGCCGTTCTATTGAATAGTATCCGCAGTAGTTATAATGTAGGCTCTATCTTTCGCACATCCGATGCTGCAATGGTAAAAAAACTTTATCTTTGCGGTTACACTCCTACACCCGAAAAAAAGGAAGTCCTAAAAACCGCTCTTGGAGCTCAAGATAGCGTAGATTGGGAATTTTTTAACAATCCCTTGCAGTTGGTTAAACGCTTAAAAGAAAAAGGATACAAAATTGCTGCTTTGGAATTAACTGAAAATAGCACTGACTATACGAAAATTAAAAACGATGTATTCCCTTTATGTTTAATTGTTGGAAATGAAATCAGTGGTGTTTCGCAGGAATTGATTGACGAGTGCGATTTTACTATCGAATTGCCTCAATACGGAATTAAACAATCACTGAATGTTGGTGTTGCTTACGGTATTTCGATTTTTAAGCTACGTGAAATTTATGAAAATAATAAAGCATAGCTATAAAGCTATGCTTTATTTAGAATTTATTTTTATAAACTGTGTTTCATTCCTATAAATATTTTTGTATAACCACCAAGTCCTTTTTGCATTTCTTTGACTAAAATCCCTGCTTCAACTGCACCAATAGAAATATCAGTCTTATTACTAACAGCGTAACTTAACCCGATTCCAATGTTCAAACTTATTACTCTGCCGGTTTCAACATCAACCTTTAGATGTGTTCCCGGATAAGGAGGTATAGTGTACTCTTGAAAACCTGTAATTGCATCATGA
Source organism: uncultured Melioribacteraceae bacterium (assembly GCA_964496755.1). GTDB lineage: Bacteria > Bacteroidota > Ignavibacteria > Ignavibacteriales > Melioribacteraceae > CAZCBD01. The sequence continues at coordinate 5,659 of CAZCBD010000018.1, read as the reverse complement.
AACTGTAATTCCAAACCGGTTGTAATAAACGGTTTAAGTTTTCCTGTGTTAAATTTATAAGTTCCCATAAATGCCAATTTTATTGTACTTGAATTATATACATTATCATAACTGCTTCCGTAAATAATTTTACCAAACTCAATTGAAGTTGAAAATTTTTCACTAAATTTATACCCAATTAAAATATCACCGGTTAAACCGATTTTGTGATATGACCCCCAGTCTGTTGCAATACCTGTATTAATTCCAACCTCAAATTTCCCTTGCCCAAACAAGAATGAGATCGTTAAAATCAAAAGTATTAAAGTTCTTTTCATTAATTACCTCCTATTATAAATGTTTCAACCCATAGACTAACAGATAAAGTTTGACTATAACTATTTTCACTTAAATGATATCGTTTTTTAGAAAAATAATATCTCTTTATTTATAAACACATAATTTTTCCAAAGCTTTATAAAAGTAAAAAATTATAATAAAAAAACAAATTCCATACCGAAATATTTTAGAATCAAACATTTTTTTTATATTGCAATACTTATAAAAACAAATTGGAAATAAAATTGAAAAAACCATTAACACTTTTAATATTAGCCGCCGGAATGGGCTCGCGTTATGGCGGCACAAAACAGATTGACGGCATCGGAAAAAATAACGAAGCCATAATTGATTACTCAATCTACGATGCAATTAGAAGCAGTATTACAAAAATTGTTTTTGTAATACGAAAAAATTTCGAAAAAAATTTTAAGAAAGCTATCATCGATAAAATTCCAAGCAGCATAGAAACAGTGTGTGTGTATCAAGAATTAAGCGATTTACCGGAAGGTTTTTCACTTCCCGAAAACAGAGAAAAACCTTGGGGAACCGCTCATGCAGTAATGGCGGCCGCTAAAGTAATTAACGAACCTTTTATTGTTATAAATGCAGATGATTTTTATGGTATGAATTCATTTAAAATTGCATCGGAATTTTTGCTCGGCAATGAAAAAAGCAAATTGAATTTTGCTCTGGTAGGATTCAAACTAAAAAATACGCTTTCGGAATTCGGATATGTTTCTCGGGGAATTTGCCAAATAAATCATGATAATTTTATCCGAACAATTACAGAAAGAACAAAAATAAAAAGAGAAAACAATCAATATTTTTATGAAGAAAATGAAAGCAAATTCCCTTTAACCGGAAATGAAATTGTTTCAATGAACATGTTCGCTTTTACACCTGATATTTTAGATTACTTCAAAAAATATTTTATTTCATTTTTAAATGAAAACATCCAAAATCCGAAAGCCGAATTTTATCTGCCAACCGTTGTAAACAATCTGATAACTGAAAATATCGCGAATGTTAAAGTCTTACAAACCAATGAAAATTGGTTCGGATTAACATACAAAGAAGATAAAGATACCGTTCAGAATAAGATTTCTAACTTAATAAAGGAAAAAAAATATCCCGTAAAATTGTGGAATAAAAATGTTTAATATTACTAATATTGCAAAAGAATTTTTATTTAACAAAACTATAAAATCTATTATTCCATTTGGAGACGGACATATAAACCAAACCTTTTTAGTAGAATGTTCTTCAAAAAAATTTATCCTTCGTAAAATAAACAAGAATATTTTTAAAGCTCCACTTAAGGTTATTGAAAATACAATCAAAACAACCGAACACATCCGAAAAAAATTAACTCTAGAAGGAGAAAAAGAGCTTGAAAAAAAAACAATTACATTAATAAAATCTACGCAGAATAAATTCTATTACATTGACAAAAATCAAGATTTCTGGTGTGCAATGCACTATTTCGAAAATGCCCATACAGTAAGTTATACCTCATCTCCGGAAATTTCTTTTAATGCTGCAAAAGCATTCGGTAAATTTCAAAGATTATTAATTGATGCAAATCCAAGTGATTTTTCACCGACAATAGATGATTTTCATAATACTTCTTTACGATTACAAAATCTGGAACACTCAATAAACACAGGCATCCCCGAAAGAATATCGAATTCTAAACTTGAAATTGAATACGCAATGTTGAATAAACACATTGTAAATAAAATGGAAGCACTTTTGAAAAACAAAAAAATACCGATTCGTATTACGCATAACGATACAAAAATCAATAATGTTATGCTTGATAATAAAACAAACAAAGGAGTATGCGTAATTGATCTTGATACTGTAATGCCCGGTACGGTTTTATATGACTTTGGTGATATGGTTCGCACCTCTGCAACACCTGCCAAAGAAGACGAAGAAGATTTAAAAAAAATATTCATCGATGAAAACATCTTTTCGGCACTTGCAAAAGGTTATCTTTCCGAATTAAAAAATATTCTAACTACCGAAGAAATCAAACATTTGGTTTATGGTGCCGAGTTAATAATTTTTGAACAAGCCATCCGATTTTTAACCGATTACTTGAATGGTGATAAATATTACAAAATTAAATTTCCCGACCACAATTTAATTCGCACCAAAAATCAATTTGCACTTTTAAATAGTTTGCAATCCCAAAAGCAAAATCTGGAAAAAATTATCAACAATATAATTTCGAATTAATAAATGGAGACTCTATGCTACTTGGAGGTTTAGATTGGATAATAATTGCAATATTTTTTGTTATTATTTTATCCATAGGCATTATAGCCTCACGAAAAGTGGGCAATACTTCTGCCGATTTTTTTCTTTCCGGCCGCAATATGCCTTTTTGGTTATTGGGTATTTCAATGGTTGCCACGACATTTTCTACCGACACCCCAAACTTAGTTACCGATTTGGTAAGAAACTACGGTGTTTCCGGTAATTGGCTTTGGTGGGCGTTTCTTTTAACCGGTATGCTCACGGTTTTTGTTTATACTAAACTTTGGCGGCGCTCAAATGTAATGACAGACATTGAATTTTACGAAATAAGATACAGTGGAAAAACCGCTGCTTTTTTGCGAGGTTTTCGTGCAATATATTTAGGCTTCTTTTTTAACGTTATGATAATGGCAACAGTTTCCTTAGCGGCAATTAAAATTGGCAGTGTGCTTCTAAATACCACTCCATTGGAAACAATATCAGTAGCCTTATTAATCACTGTTATTTATGCCGGTTTGGGCGGACTCCGTTCGGTTTTGTTTACGGATCTTTTCTTATTTATATTTGCTATGTTTGGTGCTATAATAGCAGCTGTTGTAGCCGTAGGACTTCCTGAAGTTGGTGGTTTATCGGGCTTATTCTCGCACCCGAACGTAGCAGATAAGTTATCTTTACTACCAAATTTTAATGATCCTCAAACACTTTTAATTGTGTTTATAATTCCAATTGCAGTTCAGTGGTGGAGTGTTTGGTATCCGGGAGCCGAACCGGGTGGCGGTGGATATATGGTACAACGTATGCTTTCGGCAAAAAATGAAAAGCATGCAATGGGTGCAACCCTTTTCTTTAATATTGTACATTATGCCGTTAGACCTTGGCCATGGATTTTAGTTGCCTTAGCCTCTCTTATTATTTACCCGGATCTTGCCGTATTACAAGCAAAATTTCCTAATATCGATCCATCTATTCTAAAAGATGATTTAGCATATCCGGCAATGCTCACTTTTTTACCGAAAGGAATTTTAGGAATTGTTGTTGCATCGTTAATTGCAGCCTATATGTCAACAATGGCTTCTCAACTTAATTGGGGGTCATCTTACATTGTAAATGACGTTTATAAAAGATTTTTAAAACCAACCGCCTCGGAAAAAGAGTTAGTAAAAATCGGCAGAATCTCAACCGTAATATTAATGCTGGTTGCAGGAACAATTGCTCTGTTTTTACAAAATGCTCTGCAAGCATTTCACATTCTTTTGCAAATAGGAGCAGGTACCGGTTTAATATTTATTTTACGTTGGTTTTGGTGGCGCATTAATGCTGCAACCGAAATAACGGGTATGATTGTTTCTTTTATTGTTGCCATTTATTTTGAAATGATACATGAACATCTCGGTTTCTTACCAATGGATACTCACATCAGATTAGTTGTCGGTGTAGTTTTAACAACTATTATTTGGCTTGCCGTAACCTTTTTAACAAAACCTACAAAAAAAGAAACATTAATAAAATTCTATAAATTGATTCGTCCCGGTGGTAAGGGCTGGAATAAAGTTATCGAATTTTCAAAATCCACCCCCGAACCCATTACACAATCGGCAAAACAAGGCGATTTAGCAAGAGGCATTTTAAGTATGATTGCCGGAACTTTTTTGGTTTACAGTATTGTTTTCTCTTTGGGGTATTTCCTTTATGCTGAAACTTTTATGGGAATTGTTACTGCCATAGTTGCATGTTTTAGCGGTTTTTTCTTATGGAAAAATTGGGGCAAATTAGAAATGCTTTAAGATTAAAATATATCACATGTTATAAAAAGCCCTTAAATAAGGGCTTTTTATTCTGAAATATATGTAAAAAATTCTTTCCCGTTTTCTTTTGTGTGCAAAAAAAGTAACCCCGCACGAACTAATTTCACCAAAGCCCGAGATGCTCTTCTTTTCGATATATTTGCATAATCCGATAATTCCTTTACCGTGATGGTTTCATTTCTCTCCAAATACTCAAATGCTTTTTTTTCGTCATCTCCAACTCTATATTTCACTAAAGGTTTGCCGCTTGTTTGATTACGCAATAGTCGAATCATTTCCTTGCTTGCCGGCACACTTTTGTCATTTACACGCACATAAACTTGTGCAGTATTCAAATCCATTTTTTCGTTGTAATCCTGTATCCGATGAGGTTTTTTATCCGATTCATTTATTTGCACAACAACAATTTCTTTTCCTTTGAACTCAAAATATTCAATATTAATCTTGATAGGAGGCTCACAATAATCTTTTGCTGTTTCAGTAACTAAGTTGGTAATTTCTTTTTCACTATCCACACCAATAATTTTGCCGTTATCTTTAATACCGAAAATTAAAACTCCACCTTTGGAATTTGCAAAAGCAATCATTTCTTTAGCTATTTTTGGGTGTGTGGGGAATTGTTGTTTAAATTCAACTGTTGCGGATTCACCCGATTTAACAAGTTGGAATAAATCTACTTCTTTCATTTTACCCTCAACTACAAAGGGTCTTTTTCGGATTCGTTTTTTAATTTCTTCTTCAAAATATCTTTTTCCCGATTAATCGAATCTTTTTTCACTGAATCTTTCTTTTTTTGCTGTTTCTCCGGAGATATTTTGTTTTCTTTTTCCAATTTACTTGTATTCTTTTTTCTTCTTTCCACATCATCATTTTCATCTTCTTCAGGAATAAAACCCTTTTTCAATATTTCTTTTTTGTTGTTCTTAAGTTTTAATTCCTTAGAATTATTTTTCAACGAATCTACTTTAAGCTTCAACGAATCACTCATGTTTTTCAGGGAATCGGTTGCAGTTGAATCAGAAGTTAATTGTAAGCTATCTTTCATTAAAGCCTTAATGGAATCCGCTTTTGCCTTTTGAATCTTTCTTTTAATATCAGCCTCGTAAATTGCCAATTCGGATCTGATCTTCCTCGCATATTCGGTGGTAGCATATGCAGTATCCAAAGTTCTATAAACATTCAAAAGGGAATCGAAGTTTTTCAAATCATTTTTATAAATCCATCCTTTAACGTATAGCGATTTAGGTGCCAAAGCCGATTGCTTAAAC
>CAZCBD010000017.1:6163-24858 GCA_964496755.1 uncultured Melioribacteraceae bacterium | reverse complement strand
TCATAAGTATCCAAACAATTTTCCATATTATTATAAAATCATTATTATTCTATACTGGTTTTTCTGAATTTAGTAACAGTAAAGAATATTGGCATCAAAATGATTATAGCTAAAATTGTATTGCCAATAGCATTGAATTCTACATTCGCTTTAAGGGAAATAAATGTATCTAATATATACCACGAGAGTATTCCGATTAAAATACAGTTTCTTGACCATTTCTCTTTCTTTTTAAATGGAATAGCTGCAATAAAAGCAATTAATATACCCCAGCCCACCATAGTAGCTCCCAAGACACCGTAGACCCATTGCTGAAAATTTCTAACTTGTATATTTGGTGTTTCATTACCCCAGAAAACAGGGTCAATCAGGGAATTGAATCTTTCCGAATTAATATTCAAAACCATTGATAATCCAAAGACAGATACGATTATTCCAGAAACCAATAACCATTTTTGCCAAAATTTAAAACTCATTATTTTCTCCTTTTTTTGATTAGTTAATCATTAATTAAACCGCATATAGCATTTTGTATGAAGCCCAACGGTGAGTATATGAGGCGTTGGCATTTATTGCTCCAACTTTTCAATTTACTATGTCGTTTATTAATGTTCATACCTTTCAATTTAACCACTTATTGCCTAATGCCTTATATACATTGTTGTGGGTAGTTTTAATTTTTATAACCAGTATTACAATATGGATGCGTTATTTGTCCATTGTCAACTTTACCTAAACCACCATCTTCTTTTCTTTCTATATGGTCAATTGAAATAGAATTTCTATGAATAAGTCCACCACAAATTTTACATTTTGGAGCATTCTCAATAGCATCTTTTATATAAACCGCACTTTTCCTATTAGTATTAAAATCCTTTGAAGCAGTTTCTTCAAATTCATTCTTTTCTAATGTTAAATAGTCGTATTTTGTTTTGATTATTTCATTAATAACATCACTTTCTACTTTATTCTGATTCAGTAGGTCCATACAATCGAATAGAAAATTTGCTATATATGTAGAACTCTTTAAGGAACTTCTGTATTTTCTATTAATTTGTTGAAGTAAATAATCAAAATTCCAAATGATATTTTCTAAACCTTTTCTTGCTTTTACAAATTCATTTAATTTATTTCTTTTTTCAAGTTCAACAACAAAGCGCGTAATACTATAAAATAATGCTGTTTTATGTCTTCCATCTTTTGAATAAAAATAAATTACTGGGTGTAAACCTAGTGAAGATGGATGGTTACTGTTTATCAAACGGGCTACTTTTAGCGTTCTTTTCAGAATTTTAATAGTTTCTTCTCCCGTTGTATCTTTTGAAATTGTTTTTACATCAACGTTATTTGAAATATCTACAAAATCTAATATTAGAGGCAATGCTGATGCGGCATAAACCTTACCGCCAATTGGAATGTCTAATGTTTTAATTGGCGTATCTAATTTAGGTGTAAAAAGAATAGTATTTATTTGTTGAGCTAAACTTTGAATATCAGCTTGAATATCTTGTGAGAACTTAGACCAATACTTATGACCTTTCCCACTTCTTATAATAGCTCTTGCCGCTATACTATTAGGATATCTTCTCGTTTTTAATAATTTTAATTCTGTCTTATCAATTGGTGCTGCTTGCTGATTTATTTTAAAGAATGAATTTTCTGCTTTGCTTGCATCTCCTTCGACCCATTGTAATTGAATTGCCAAAGCACCCAAATTTTTTGCATTTGAAACAATTTCTGGTTTTACCTTTTCAGGATAAGTCAATGCTAATCTAAAATCTTTATATGACCCAATTGTAGAATTAACCAACTTCCTTGTTTTTTCAGCTACTTCTATTTGTTCATCAGGAATAACACCATCATAAAACATTTTAGATATTTCTCCATCTCCATAATCATCATTTACCCAAGCAGCCAAGGAACTTAAACGATGGGACCCATCAATTACAAATAAGTAACCACCAGAACTTCTCCATAAAATAATTGCAGGGATTAAGTCACCTTCAATAAAACTTTTAATAAACTGTGTAATTTTTTTGTCATCCCATTCATTAGTTTCCCTTTGAAAATCAGGTTTTCTGATATTTATAAAGAAAAAGGAGTCCGATTTAATATCTTCAATTGATATCGTGGCTTTTGTTAATCCAGGTGTTTGATTTTCTTGAACTTCAAAATCTTCTCTTGGAATTAACGCGTCTAAATTTACTTTTCCCATTTTTGTTCCTTTTAATTACTCACAACGGTTGTATATATCCACTACGTTTATTCCCCTATATTGGCGGGCTAAACACAATTGTGTATATTTTTTTATCATTTTAATTTTCCTTGTTAAAAAAATCGTCAACCGGATTTTTTATTTTTTCTATTGCTTTTTTTGACACATGTGTATAAATTTCAGTGGTTTTTGAACTTTCGTGTCCTAACAATTCCTGAATATATCTTAAATCCGTTCCTTGTTCCAATAAATGAGTTGCAAAACTATGCCGTAGCATATGCGGTTTTTATTCCTGCTTTTATCGCAGATTTCTTAAGAATATTAGACACGCTTGAAGCCGAGTATTTTCTACCGTTCTGTCCTTCAAAAAGATATTGTTTAGGTTTGCACTCTTTGTAATATTGTCGCAATAATTGCAAAAGATTATCGGAAAGCAGAGATATACGATCTTTTTTACCTTTTGCGTTATTAATATTAATTAACATTCTTTCCGAGTCAATATCGGAAATCTTTAGATTTAGCAATTCACTTCGTCGTAATCCAGCCGAATATATAAGCATTAAAATACATCTATGTTTCAAATTCTCTGTTTCCTCAAAAATTCTTTTAACTTCATTTTTGCTAAGAACTTTTGGTAATTTCTTTTCTTTTTTGGGACGGTGCAGTTCATAATATTGTTTTTCTCTACCAAGAACTTTTTCATAATAAAATTTAATTGCATTTATTCTTTGGTTTTGCTGACTAATTGAATTTTTTTTCGATTTTACCAAATATAAAATAAAGGAATTTATTTGATCTGAAGTTATATTTTCTAAAATTTGATTCTTAAAATAAAGACAAAAATGTTCGAAATAATTACAATACGTTTTTATTGTATTATCACTATATCTTTTTTGAATCAGTACATTCCGATATTTTCCCATAACTTCATTCATTTTACATTATTCCTTATAAATTAATTTAATAAACCGCTAACTATTTTTCTCAAATTTCATTATAAAAAAAGGATGCCTTATTCTTGTCAAGGACAAAAAAATAAGTTCAAATTTCTGACATTATTAAAGAATAGTTTCATTAACTTCATTTTTAATGTGGCTACAACGGTCTTGGCTATGAGCAGTGCTCCAAATAGCTATATCGGGATTCTTGCACTTCATTTCCAAATCATTGTGTCATTTATTTTTACTCATTATTTTCATTTTTTGCACTTTCGCCCGCATTGCTTATAGCCGTTGTTGTACTGTTTCTTTTTATACTAACTTTTTTCAGGATAACCCTTACTTATTAATAAGATTTTCACAGTCAATAAAAGTGAAGTAATCATAAAAGACAAACCAATCAAATGAGATATAAAACTATTTGATGATACTTTTATGGAATTAAAATCATTCATATACCCAAACACATATGCTAAATAATTATTTGTCACATCAAAGAACGAACTAAAAACAAATAGTATCAGTACCAATCCGGTAATAAATAAATTCTTCAAAACTCTTCGACTAAAAATAAAATATCCAATAATCACTAACAAAATGTCTCTTAAGTAAGGCATTAGAAGTATTAAAAAGTCCCTTTTATCTCCTTGAAAATCAAATTTTACAAATCCGGTTCCAAATTGACCCTCCCAAAAATGAGGAATTAATTGATAATCTAATATTTCTTTCCCACTAATCAATACTCCAATCATATGTGCAAATTCATGAAGCATTCCATATGAAAAATACCATATCACATATAATACAGGTATCATAATTAGGTATGAACTTTTTTTCCAACTACTTAATTGGTAAAAAAGAATTAAAGGAAGAATAATTATTATTGCAATCTCAATCGTATTCATAACATATGTAATTTTCATTTTGTTTAAAATTTTTCATTTACTGTTTTTCTTTTTGGCCTACCCACACATCCCAAATACACATATTGCGTTTATCGGTTTTGGCTATGTGCCGTTTTAATGGCATATAGCCTGTGTTATCGGTTGGATTTTGGAGTTTCACCATATCATCTTCTTTCTTTTTTACTAACGGGTTGCCGATAAGCCGCAAAAAAACGCTTAAGAAATTGGTCGGATTACGAAAAACGGGACACGTTTTTTTGTCGGCTTGATTGGCGGGTTATACCGACTTATTTATTGCCTCATATATTAGTGTTGCAATGTATGAACCAATTGCACCAAACACAATTGCAGATATTGCCGATATTACTAATGACCAAATTGGATGTTTTTTAATAAAAGCAATTATTCTATAGAAAAGTGGCTTTTTGATATTCCGTATTTCTTTTTGTACTTTAGATATTATGTCATTAGAAACCTTTTCATGTTTCATTCTCTCAACACAATCAGAGCATATGATTGGTTCGTGACACGAATAAATTAAATCTTTTTTAATACCGTTCATATCGAATAGATAACCACGAGTTTCATCATGGGTAAAATTAGTAACATCTTTATTTAAAGGAATTTTCCCGCCGTTTCTTCTAAACACAAGTGTATATGCATATAAAAGCCGATAAATTATATTTTCTAAAGGTATATGAAAATCACTTAATATTTCTTTAATCTCGTAGAAAGTAAAAACAACCCGGTTATTACTAATACGGCGAGTGTACCAATTGAGTTCTAAAGGAACATTTACTATCGCTATTAAGAAATCTCCACTAAACTGTTCAGGTAACACTTCTTCTAATATATTGTCACTAAACTCCCAGCCGACCCCATCCGAATCTTTCGTAAGTGAATAACTTTCTATATCACCGACAATATAGAATATATCAGAATTCCAGTTCTTAATTTTTCTTTTATCAAGCTCAGTAGGTATATGCCCTATGGTAACTACGGTTATTTTTGTTTTATCCATGAACTCTCCAATTCGGTATAACATAAGATTAGGTGTACTAATGAAAAAAGCAAAAGTTGCTCTTCAAGGCTACCTAATCCATGTCGCTCGTTAATTATTAACTGTTTAGTATTCATAATTTTAATCACATTTTTTCATTATTTTTCTTTTTTGTATATGTTGCTCGTTTTGGCAACCTAAACTAAAAATCAGCAGGGCTTCTTACACCCTTTCCACCTTGGTTAATCACATGAGTATAAATCATAGTCGTCCCCACATTTTTATGTCCTAATAATTCCTGTATTGTTCTAATATCGTAACTTGATTCAAGAAGATGAATTGTAATTCACCTATTTCCTTTTCTCTCATTTCAAGAAGATGCTTTTTGTTATGGGAAAAGATAAATCTTTTTAGCCAATTGGTGTAAGATTCTTCTGTTCTCAAGCTATAATGCTTGAACCGAATAACTTGTCTTACTTTGTCTAACAATTTAGGTTTATTCTCTGTCATATAATCATAATCCTTTTACTTCTCCAAAATCTTACCGATAACGGGAAAATATGTTCAATTATCGTTCGTTTATCACACAAAATATCATTTAACATATGGAAAAGCAATAATTACTAAATAAATTCAAAAAAAACGGATAGCCATCTAAAATCACTCTGAGCAAACAATAAAAACATACTATTCCGCTCTTAAATTCGTTTAGTTGCATTAAAAAAGCAACAACCAAACTTTTCACAAAATAAACTTCTCACATTTTTTTCGGAATTAAAAAACGTTCCATTCCGAATTACAAATCAGCATGTTTTGTTTTCCTGATTTCCCATTTGTTAATTATGAATATCAATTCTATTATTTTAACATTTTAATGTTTATTTTTACAAATTGAAAATTTTAAAATTCGGAAAAGTTATGACATCACAAGAAATCAGAAAACAATTCCTAGATTTTTTTAAATCAAAACAACATACAATTGTACCAAGTGCGCCGGTGGTTCCTTTCGATGACCCCACACTTCTATTCACAAATGCGGGAATGAATCAATTTAAAGATGTATTTACCGGAACAGGTTCCCGCGACTACTCGCGTGCAGCCGATACTCAAAAATGCATTCGAGTTAGCGGAAAACATAACGACTTGGAAGAAGTAGGGCACGATACTTACCACCACACTTTTTTCGAAATGCTTGGTAATTGGTCATTTGGCGATTATTACAAAGAAGAAGCAATTACTTGGGCATGGGAACTTTTAACCGAAGTCTGGAAATTACCCAAAGAAAGACTCTGGGCCACGGTTTACAGAACCGATGATGAATCCCTAAATCTTTGGAAAGAAAAAACCGATATTGATAACTCACACATTCTAAAATTCGATGAAAAAGATAATTTTTGGGAAATGGGTGAAACCGGACCCTGCGGACCCTGTTCGGAAATTCATATCAACTTATCGGATGATTTGGAAAACCCGGAACTGGTTAATGCAGGCTCAGAAGAATGTATTGAAATTTGGAATCTTGTTTTTATTCAATATTACCGCGATGAAACCGGTACATTAAATCCTCTTCCCGCAAAACACGTAGATACCGGTATGGGTTTCGAAAGAATTTGTGCCGTACTCCAAAACAAAAAATCGAATTACGATACCGATGTATTCAAACCTTTGATTGATAGAATCGCATCTCTTTCTGAAAAAAAATATGAAAACGAAAATATAATACCAATGAATGTTATTGCCGATCACATTCGTACTTTAACATTTGCTATTGCAGACGGAGCAGTACCGGGAAATGAAGGACGCGGTTATGTGTTGCGAAGAATATTACGACGTGCCGCCCGATATGGCAGAAAATTAGACCTGAACAAACCTTTCCTTTTCGACTTAGTAAAAATTTTAGTTGAAACAATGGGTAACGTTTTTCCTGAAATAGTACAAAATCAAAATAATATTATAAAAATAATTAAATCCGAAGAAGTTAGCTTTAATGCCACATTGGATAGAGGAATCGAATTATTCGAACAAATTGCCCGAAAAGTAACTGCGGAAAACAAAAATATAATTGCCGGAGAAGATGTTTTTAAACTTTACGATACATTCGGATTTCCACCGGATTTAACAAACATAATGGCACGTGAAAAAAATCTTTCGATTGATGAAAATAAATTTAACCAACTAATGAATGAACAAAAACAACGAGCCCGACAATCCACAAAAGCTAAAACGAGCGTGGTTAAAATCAATACCGATTCATTAAACGATTTTGATTTGAACAATTGCAAAGAAACCACTTTCACCGGTTACAATGAACTGAAAACCGAAGCAAAAATTGTAGGATTAAAACAGGAAGAAAATAACCTGCTTGTTATTTTAGATAAATCACCTTTCTATGTTGAATCGGGCGGACAAACTTCCGACAAAGGAATTCTTAAAATAGGTGATTCTAAATTCGAAATTCAAACCGTATCGAAAATTGAAAACAGAATTGTGCATGTAATTAAAAATCCGTCGGAAAAAATTTCGCCGGGCAATAATGCTATTGCTATCGTTGATTATAATTACCGCTGGGCAATAATGCGAAATCACAGTGCTACTCATTTGCTTCATTTTGAGCTAAGAAAAATTTTAGGTACTCACGTAAAACAATCCGGTTCGTTTGTTGGTGCAGATAGATTGAGATTCGATTTCACTCATTTCGAAAAAATTTCTCAGGAAACTTTATTCCAAATTGAAAAAGAAATAAATAAAAAAATTAGAAAAAATATTCCCTTGAATCATCATTTGGCAATCAATTTCGATAAAGCCAAAGAAATGGGAGCATTAATGTTTTTCGGCGATAAATACGGCAACAAGGTAAATGTAGTAGAATTTGGTGAGTCAAAAGAATTTTGCGGCGGAACTCATGTTAAAAATACATCACAAATCGGTATGTTTAAAATTATATCCGAATCCTCAATTTCCAGTGGTATTCGTAGAATTGAAGCTGTTACTGCCGAAGGTGTTGAAAAATTTATTGCTGAACAGACTGAAAAAATTAAATCCGCAGAAATTAAGATTTCCGAACTGCAAAATGAAAAGAAAAAACTGGAAAAAGAATTAGCGGAATTTGAATTGAAATCTAAATTGGGTGGATTGGAAGATATTATTTCTAACCCTACAAATATTGGCGAAATTAAATTATGTAAAGGAAAAGTTTCCGCCGTAAATATGGACGAACTTAAATCGATGGGAGATGAACTACGCTCGAAATTAAAATCCGGAATTGGAATATTAATTTCAGCAATTGATGAAAAAGTAGGAATTGTTTGTGTAGTTACCGACGATTTGATTAAAGATAAAAAAATTATGGCAGGGAAAATTGTTGGTGCCGTTGCAAAAATTGTTGGCGGCGGCGGCGGCGGAAGACCTCATATGGCTACTGCCGGCGGACGTGATATTTCTAAAATTGAAGCTGCTCTTTCTGCCGTTGATAAAATAATTGAAGATTTATTTTAATAAAATATTTACTTGTGTATTTGTGGCAAAAAAAGCCACGAATACACATTTTTTTATACCAATTGCTACTATAATATTATTCGTGCATTTGTGGCTTTTCCGGCCAATTCATTTAACACTACCCCTCCTTAACTGCTTTAAACACATAAACCATTTCCATTGCTATCTCACGACACCTTTCAAAGTATTCTCTTTCTTCAACATTGGTTCCATCAGATTCTTTCGGATCATTATAACGTATTGAAAAACGCTTTTCGGCACCAAAAACTACAGGACAATTTTTTTCGGCCTCCGAGCATGTCATTACGGCAATATAATCTTTCTGCGGATTAAATTTAGAATTGTACACTTTTGAAAAAGCTTCAATAGGATTTTTCTCTTCCGAATATTTAACTGAATATTTCGGATTTTTACTATTATTAATTTTATCAATTATAAAACCAAACCGACTTAAAGCCTTAACGGCACGATAATTAAATACCGTAACTTCCGTTCCACCGGAAAAACAAAAAATGTTTTTTAATTCAAAATATTCTGCAGCACTCTTAGCCCAAACCTGACACATTTGGCTACGTCGCGAATTATGTGTACAAATAAATGTTAGATTTATCTGCTTATTCAATTTAATTTTGTCTAAAATATATTCGCTAAAACTATTTAAAATAATTTTCCTGCTTGCATTAATCTGATGAAAATCAGAAATAAAACTATCAATATTATGTTTAATAGCTTTTAAAACCATATTAATCCTTGCAATAAGCTTAATTTTGCAAAACACTTAACATTTATGTTTTTTCTATTCTCTTAACCAATTTAAAATTTCAGCATCTTTTGGAATTATACCAACACTTTTAATTTCTTCGTTAACAATTAAAGCCGGAGTCATCATTATTCCATAATCTATCATTTGATTAATATCACTAATTTTCTCAACTCTTGCGTCAATATTATTTTCCAAAACTAAATCTTTAACCCTTTGCTCTAATGCAATACATTTTTTACAACTTGTACCCAAAATTTTAATTTCCTTCAATTTTCGCAACTCCTCTTATTTCGATATTTAACGATATGAATATATTAAAGTCAAAGCAAATTCCAAACTATTCGAAGTAATAATACGATACAACAATTTATTTAAACCAAGTAAAACGTAATTAATCGAAATGAATAAATGAATTAAATCCTAAATTTTCAACTCGATAATAAATTGTTTTACTTTTTGCAAATTAGAAATATTTATTGGGATAAGAATGAATAAAAAATATTCATTGATAAATTCTATCAGACTGTGGGGTATTATACTAATTTTTATTACCAGCTTTAGTTTATTACTAATTGATACCATTGAATCGTTTACTTCAGTAAGCACAATTTCCGAGCAAGTTAAAAATATATATTTGCAAAAACAAAAAGAGATCGTTAAGCAAGAAGTTAAACAAACAGTCGAATTAATAAAATTAAAACATAATCAAATTATAAAACTGGCAAAAAACAAAATTAAAAATCGTGTTGAAAAAGCGATCAAATTAGCAGATACTATCTATAAAAAATATTCTTCGGAAAAATCTTTGACCGAAATTAAATCACTTATTCTAACCGCTCTAAAGGGTTTGGATTATAAAACCGATTCCGGTTACTACTTTGTGGGAACAACAAGCGGAAAAGTTTTATTACTGCCGTTAGTACCACAACTTGAAAATACCAATCAAATTAATCTCAAAACAAAAAGAGGTGTTTTTATAACAAAACAATTTATAAAAACAGCCAAAGAAAAAGGAGAAGGGTTTGAAGAATACTTGTGGAAAAAAACACCTTCAAGCGAATATAGCCATAAGAAAATTACATATGTAAAATTATACAAGCCTTTTAATTGGATAATTGGAACAGGCATTTATGCTGAGGATATTCAAAAGGAAATAGAAGACGAATTGCTAACAATAATAAGTAACATACGATTTGGCGTAGAAGGCTATATTTTTGTGAATAAATTTGACGGTACCGCAATTATTTCAAATGGTAAGCGTGTTCACGGAAACAAAAAATTATGGGAAGTCTTTACTCATGATACTTTGAACACTAAGCATATTTATGAAATGTCCGTTAACGCAGCAAAAAAACCGGAAGGTGGATTTATTTATTATAACATAGTAAAACTCTCCGACTCATCAAAAGTATATCCTAAAACATCATTTATTTATGGCTTACCCGAATTTGACTGGTACATTGGATCCGGTTTTTACAATGACGATTTTCAAAACGAAATTGCTGTTGTAAAAAACTCACTTTCTAAAAGTATCTACATCAAAATTGCAATTACTCTTTTTTCATTCTTAGTTATAGTTATAATATTTTTGTTTTTAAATAAAAAGATTTCTAAAAAATTCCAAAGCGACATTTCTATTTTCATTTCATTCTTAAAAAAAGCAGTTGGCGAAAAAACAAGAATTGAAAAAAACAAACTTCAATTTTCAGAATTCGATGAAATTTCAGAATATGCCAACAGTATGATTTCAGAAAATATTCTTGCCGAACAAGCCTTAATAAACGAACGAGAAAAAATTTCCGTAACAATTCAATCAATCGGAGAAGCAATTATTTCAACCGATTTAGATGGAAATTTACATTTAATGAATGGAGCGGCAGAAAAATTAATCGGTTGGAATTTTGAAGAAGCGAAATTAAAACATATCGATGAAATTGTAAATCTGGTTGATACTAATACTCAAAAACCGATTTTACATTTAACTAAAGAAGTACTCAAAGAAAATAGAAGTATTAAACAAAAAAAATCATTAACCCTTATTTCTCGAAACGGTAAAAAATATTTTGTTAAAAGTACCGCAGCACCAATTAAAAACTATAAAAGCGAAACAATCGGATTAGTGTTTGTTTATCGTGATGTTACAACAGACGAAAAATTAAAACTAAAATTAGAAGAAAGTAATATTCATTACCAAAAACTTTTTAATAATTCACCTGTTCCGCTTTGGGAAGAAGATCTCACGGAATTATTTAATTACTTCGATGAACTAAAAAGTAAAGGAGTTTCCGATTTCAGAAAATATTTTAACAACAATGAAATAGAAGTTCTAAAATGCACAAAAAAAATCAAAATTGTTAATGTAAATCAAACATCCGTAAGATTTTACGAAGCCAAAAGCAAAAAACATTTAATCTCAAATTTTGAACAAATTTTTACCGACAAATCACTTCAAACATTTAAAGAAGAAATAATTAGTTCTGCCGAAGGAAACCTCTCCTTTACATCCGAAGCAGAAATTAAAACCTTAACCGGAAAGATTAAAAAGATTTTTCTGAAAATGCAATTGGACAAAACAAATCGCAAAAAAATTATAGGATTTTTGGCAACAACCGATATAACCGATCTTAAAAAAACTAAAGAAAAATTATTGCAAAGCGAAGAAAAATTTAAAACTCTGGTTGAATACTCCCCTATAGGCATTTTTTTAAATGATATTAATGGTAAAGCAATCTACGTAAACAAAAAATGTGCTGAAATTATTGGCGTACCGCAAGAAAACGCTTTAGACTTTAATTGGACATCTTTTTTACACCCGGACGATTGCAATTGGGTTTTGGAAAAATGGCAATATGCATTTAAAAATGGAATTAAATTTTCGGAAAAATATAGGTGGTTACATCCCGAAGATAAAATTGTTTGGACTCATGGTCAAATTGTACCTGTAAAAAACGAAGACGGCAAAATTGTTTTATACATTGGAACTCTAACAGATATTACCAAACAAATTGAAGCTGAAAAAAAATTAATTGCAAGCAAAGAAAAACTTGAAACTCTTTTTTCTTCGATGACGGAAATGGTTGTTTTTTACGATTTTGTTTTTAATGAAAACAATGAAGTTTGCAATTACAGATTAGTGGAATGCAATGAGGCTTTTACAAAAATTACAGGTATTCCCAGAGACGAAGCAATAGGAAAATTAGCCACAGAAGTTTATGAATATGAACAAGCACCTTATCTAGATGAATTTAAACGCGTGGTTGAAACCGGCAAACCCTTCGAATATACTACTTATAGCGCTCCGCTAGATAAACACTTTATTATTTCCGTGGTTACTCCAAAAGTAAACCAAATTGCTACAATAATTACTGAGATTACAACCATTAAACAATTTCAGGATTTGATTACTGAAAAAAATAAAGAATTGGAAACCTATCTTTATGTTGCTTCACACGATTTGCGAACCCCTTTGGTGAATATTCAAGGTTTTAGTATGGAGTTTAGCGAATTAGCTAACTCAATAAAAGAAATTTTATTCGAAGAAAATCTTAGTGAAACTACAAGAAAGCAAGTTGAAAAAATAATCGATAAAAAAATTCCGGATAATTTGAAATATATCTTTGCCGGTGTATCGAAAATGGATAGATTAATTAAAGGCTTGCTACAAATTTCCAGAACCGGCAGGGTGCAAATGAGAATCAGGCAAATTAATATGAACGAATTAATTAAAAACGTATTAAATATATTTAATTACCAAATAAGCGAAATTAATGCTAACATAATTGTTCAAAAATTACCAGATTGTTTTGGTGATTACGATCTGTTAAACCAACTGTTTTCAAATTTAATAGGAAATGCTATTAAGTATAGAAAAGAAAATGAAAAACTTGAAATCAGAATTTCCGGAAAAGAACATTATCAGTATTCAATTTACACAATCAGTGATAATGGAATTGGTATTGCCGAAAGACATAAAAGAAAAATTTGGGAAGTGTTTTTTCAAGTCAACCTGAAACAATCAAATGAAGGCGAAGGAATAGGTTTAAGTATCGTAAAACGTATTATTGAAAAACACAAAGGAAAAATTCATTTGGAATCTCAAAAAGATGTTGGAACAACTTTTAGAATTGAACTACAAAAAAATATGTTTGAAATTTAGAATTAATTTAACCTCAAAATAAATCTTTGTTGATAACAAATATCAAAGAATTTTTATTTGACTTTATTTCATTTTATCAAACCTTAGAAATATTTCTTTTTTAACCACAATGCAACATTAACCAGCAATATTAAAACAGGAACTTCTACCAATGGCCCAATAACAGCGGCAAATGCTTCTCCACTATTGATTCCAAAGACCGCAATTGCAACTGCTATTGCCAATTCAAAATTATTGCTTGCTGCCGTAAATGACAATGTAGCGGTTTTGGAATAATCGGCTCCTATTTTCTTTCCCATAAAAAATGAAACAAAAAACATAATTACAAAATAAATTATCAATGGAACGGCAATCCTGAAAACATCAAAAGGTATCTTTACAATATATTCACCTTTTAAAGAAAACATTACAATAATTGTAAAAAGCAAAGCAATTAATGTAATCGGGCTGATTTTCGGAATAAATTTATTTTCATACCATTCTTTGGTTTTTATTTTTAGTAAAACAAATCTTGTTAACATCCCGCCAAAAAATGGGATTCCCAAATAAATTAAAACACTTTTTGCAATTTGCTCTATTGTAATATTAACTGCAAAAGTTTGTAACCCAAACAAAGAGGGTAATAGAGTTAAAAATACATACGCATAAACCGAAAAAAACAAAACCTGAAAAATAGAATTAAAAGCAACCAAACCGGCAGCATATTCGGTGTCACCATTTGCCAATTCATTCCAAACAATTACCATTGCAATACAACGTGCAAGCCCAATCAAAATTAATCCCGCCATATAATTGGGGTGATCGGGCAAAAATATAATTGCCAAAACAAACATTAACACCGGACCGATTATCCAATTTTGAACTAACGATAAAACCAACACTTTAATATTTTTGAAAACATCGGGCAACTCTTCGTATTTAACTTTTGCAAGTGGAGGATACATCATTAAAATTAATCCGATTGCAATTGGAATATTTGTGGTTCCAACTTGGAATGTATTCCAAAAATCAACTACCTCAGGTAAAATATATCCGGAAAAAACCCCGATAAACATTGCCAGAAAAATCCATAATGTTAAATATCGATCTAAAAATGATAATCTTTTTATAACTAAACCCATTCTTTTTCCTTGGCTAATTTTTTCTTTATTTAATTTCTCTTTATTTAATTTTTCTTTATTTAATTTCCGTTAACCAGTGCTTTAATGTTGATTTTGTCGGTATTTTATCTTGCGACAAATCTTTTCCGTTTACAATCAATCCCGGAGTCATTAAAATTCCAAGTTCGGCAAATTTATTAATATCAGTAACTTTTTCAATCTCAGCATTTAAATCTTGTTCTTCCACTACTTCTTTACACAACGAGGCAAGTTTTTCACAATTTGCACATCCGCTTCCAACTATTTTAATGTTTAACATTTGTATCTCCTATAAAAATTTTAAAACCAAAAAATATTTGTTATTAAAAAAAAGTTCCATAAACTAATCCTGTAATTGTTGACATAACTACAACAAGCGAAACATAAACTACGGTTTTTTTGGTACCAATTACACTTCGGATTACAAGCATGTTTGGCAACGATAATGCCGGACCTGCAAGCAACAAAGCCAGCGCCGGACCTTTGCCCATGCCGCTATTGAGCAAACCTTGTAGAATAGGGATTTCGGTTAAAGTTGCAAAATACATAAAAGCTCCAGTTATTGATGCAAAGAAATTTGCAAACAAAGAATTACCGCCAACTAATCCGGATATCCATTGATTTGGAATTATTCCATTTCCATTTTCCGGCGAACCAAGCAAAAATCCGGCAATTAAAACTCCCGCACCAAGCAATGGCAAAATCTGTTTTGCAAAACTCCAACTTTCTCCCATCCACTCATTGGCTTCACCTTCTGAAAGAGAAAGTATAACGGTTAATATTATTACCGCTACTGTAAACGGAATTAAGGGTTGCCCCACAAAAATAAGTGCTGTAATTAAAACTATTCCCACACCACTTAAAACAAAATATTTGTTTAACTTCAAAATAAATATCAAAGATGCAGAAAAAGCTATCCCAAAGATACCGGTAATAATCCATTTATTTACGTAAAGCCAACTCCAAAACCCATTGTCCGTATCCGGTTTTCCCCAATTTACAAACACTAAAATTGCAACCAAAACAAAAAAGTGAAAAGCTGTTTGCCATAAAGGTCTTCCCACTTCACCCATCGAAGGCATTGCCAAATTAGCATTAGTGCGTTCGGCCTCTTCTTTTCTGAAAATATAGCTCATAATTAAACCAATTACCGCACTAAAAGATACCGCTCCAATTATTCTGGCAATACCCAATTCAAGACCCAATACCTGAGCAGTTAAAATTATGGCAAGAATATTAATTGCCGGTCCGGAATAAAGAAAAGCAATAGCCGGACCCAAGCCGGCACCGCGTTTGTGAATACCGGAGAATAAAGGCAAAACCGTGCAAGAACAAACCGCTAGAATAGTTCCCGAAACTGAGGCAACAAGATATGCAATCCATTTTTTTGCTTTTGGACCTAAGTATTTTATTACTGCATCTTTGCTCACAAATACTGCTATCACACCTGCAATAAAAAAAGCCGGAATCAAGCAAAATAAAACATGTTCCCGTGCATACCATTTTGCCAAAGTAAAAGCTTCTAAAAGAGCATTTTTAAATTTCACTGTTTCTATCGGCATAAAATAAACCAATAAAAACACAACTATTATCCAAAGAAATTTTTTATATTCTTCTTTCCAATTCATTTTTTCCTCTGATTTTCACTGTTTCATCTTTTCATTTTGTCTTTTTACGAATTGATTCTAATTTTTACAAACAATATTTCTATCAATACGAGATACTGTTTTTTTGTCTTTAATAATTACATTTTCATTTCCAATCCAAAAATCCAAAGTAGATAAAATTGATGAAATTCTACGATCGGTCGGGACTAGGTTAATCATATAATTTATCCATTTACCATCTTTTTCCTCAATTATAAAACCACTTTCTTTCAATATGCTTAAATGCTTCGAAACCGTTGAAGTAGCAAGTTGCAAAACTTCCGTTATTTCGCAAACACACAATGGTTTGGATTGTAACATTTTTAATATTCTTAAGCGATTAGGATCGGAAAGAGCTTTAAATAATTTTGCTTTTTCTTTTAACACAATTACCTCATTTCGTTAATGAGCGAAATATAAGAAATTTTTTTTAACTTTTAAAAGAAAATTCCGAAGTTAAATAGGTGAAAAAGCAACAAAAAGTTGAATAATTTTACAAAATTTTAAATTTATCGAGAAAAATTTCTTTTTATTGCCCGATTTTCTTGAAATCAATTAACAGTGTATGTAGTTTTTCTATATCAATTATATTTTTTATGAAGGTGCATTATGGATTATAACACAATAAAAAATTTTTTAACAAAAGTTGAGTTATTAAAAGAACTTAACGCAGAAGAAATAGAATTATTTGCAAAAATATCAGATGTAAAAACATATGAAAAGGGAAGTATGTTGTTTAGTGAAAACACTGAACGCAGTTTTATGTTTGTTATTTTTGAAGGTGAAGTTGAATTATTTAAACGCACTCCTTTTGGTGAAGAAAAAAGATTAACTTTTTTTAGAAAAAAAGATTTTTTTGGCGAAGGAGCTTTGATTGATGATTCGCCTCATTCAACAAACGCACGTACTTTAGCAAAGTCAACCATTATTGTTTTAAAAAAAGAAGAACTAAATAATCTTTTTAAGAATAATGGCTCGTTGGCAATAAAAATATTTTCACACTTAGCTAAAGTAGTTTCACGAAGAATGAAAGCAACTACTTCTCGAGTTGTTAATGTTGGCGCACAATATGAATCCGGCCGCACACGTTTGGAACACGATTTACTTGGCGATAGAGAAGTGCCGGCTGAAAGATTTTATGGTGTGCAAACTTTACGGGCAATCGAAAATTTTAATATTAGCGGAGTAACCTTAAATTTTTATCCTAGTTTAATTAAAGGATTAGCAAAAGTTAAACTTGCTGCAGCAAAGGCAAACAACAACTTAGGACTTTTAGACGATAAAGTTGCCAATGCAATTGTACAAGCATGCCGAGAAATAATTAATGGAAAACTACATTCCCATTTTGCTGTGGATATGATTCAAGGCGGTGCAGGAACTTCTACAAATATGAATGCAAACGAAGTAATTGCCAATGCAGCTTTGGAAATTATGGGTTATGAAAAAGGGCAATATGAATACTGCCACCCTAATAATCATGTCAATCTTTCGCAATCCACTAATGATGCTTATCCAACCGCCGTTAAATTAGCTTTAATTGAAAGCAACAAAAAACTGATTGAAGTTTTAAGAAGTTTAATGGAATCATTTAAAGCCAAGGCAAATGAATTTGCCGACGTAATTAAAATGGGTAGAACTCAGCTTCAGGATGCTGTACCAATGACGTTGGGACAAGAATTTGAAGCTTATGCAAGTATGTTAAAAGAAGAAATTGTCAGATTGAATGTTAATGCGGAATTGTTTTATGAAGTAAATATGGGAGCAACCGCTATTGGTACCGGCATTAACTCTGATCCTGATTATAGTGAAAAATGCGTTAATTATTTAAAGGAAGTTACAAATCTTCCCTTAAAACTTGCTTCGAATTTAGTTGAAGCAACCCAGGATACGGGTGCATTTGTAATGTATTCTTCCGCTGTTAAACGATTGGCGGTTAAATTATCAAAAATCTCAAATGATTTAAGATTATTATCTTCGGGACCAAGAACCGGATTTAATGAAATCAACTTGCCGCCAATGCAACCCGGTTCTTCAATTATGCCCGGCAAAGTAAATCCGGTTATCCCCGAGGTTGTTAATCAAATTGCATTTAAAGTTATTGGCAATGATTTAACCGTAACACTTGCTGCCGAGGCAGGACAATTGGAATTGAATGTAATGGAACCGGTAATTGTTCAAAGTTTGTTTGAATCAATTGAAATGTTGAAAAACGGAATGCAAACCTTAAAATACAAATGTATTGACGGAATTACTGCAAATAAAGAAAGATGTTTGGAGCTTGTTCAAAACAGTATCGGATTAGTTACCGCATTAAATCCGATTTTGGGATATGAAACTTGCAGTAAGTTGGCTAAAGAAGCGCTTTACAATAATCGCGGCGTTTACGAACTTGTACTTGAACAAAATCTTCTTTCAAAAGAGCAACTTGATGATGCATT
>CAZCBD010000017.1:0-6153 GCA_964496755.1 uncultured Melioribacteraceae bacterium | reverse complement strand
GCATTGAGACCCGAAAATATGGTTAAACCCAGAAAAATGAAATAATTTAAGGTTAAAATAACTATTAAACTAGCCTCCTATTTTCGGAGGCTTTTTGTTTATTTTTTTACTTGTTTATTTTTTCATTTATTAAATTTTTTACTGCTTTACAAAAATCTATTACATATTTAAGCATGTCTTCCTGATTCGTAAAATTATTTTTCATAACTAATTTCATTGCATCTTTACCCTGTTGAAATTGAATACTTTTAGAATGTTTTTCCATAATAAATTTCATTAATAGAGGTAATTTTTCTTGATAATAAATTTCTTTTTTTCCTTTAGGAAGTATATATGAAATTTTTGAATTTGTAATTACAATTCTATCAAACAAAGCCCGCGAAGCAAAATATCTAAGTTCCGCCGCTAAAATCAAAAGTTCTACTTTGTCGGGTAACCGTCCATATTTATCTTCGATTTCCTCTTTGATATCAGGCAATTCATCAATTTTATTTATCGAAAACAGAGCGGTATAATAGCTTAATCTATCTGCTTGCTCGGGCATATACTGTTTTGGTATCCCGATTTCAAAAAAGGTATCGATAGTTGGTTCGGTTCGTTCTTCGGATTTTGGTAAATCTTTAAATAATTCTTTAAACTCTGAATTCCGCAATTCTTCAACAGCTTCATCCAACAATTTTACATACATGTCAAAGCCAACCGTATTAATTGAACCGCTTTGCTCTGTACCCAATAAATTACCTGCACCCCTAATTTCCAAATCGCGCATAGCTAAATTAAATCCACCGCCTACATCGGCATTTTCTTCGATTGCTTGCAAACGCCTAACGGCTTTTTTAGTAATTGTATTTAATGAAGGAACTAAAAAATATGCAAACGCCTTTTTGCTTGAACGTCCAACTCTGCCCCGTAATTGATGCAATTCCGCAAGTCCGAACCGATCTGCTCTGTTTATAATAATTGTATTTGCGTTGGGAATATCGATTCCCGACTCAATAATTTTTGTTGCAAGAAGCATTTGATATTCTTTGTTCAAGAAATCATAAATAACTTTTTCAAGTTGAGCCGGTTTCATTTGTCCGTGTGCAATACCGATTTTAATTTCCGGAATATATCTTTTCAAATAACTTGCCATTTTATCGATGGAGTGAACTCTATCGTGAATGAAAAAAACCTGACCGTCTCTTTTTATTTCATCCAACACCCATTGTCGAATTTTATGCACATCAAATGTTTCAACTTTTGTATAAATCGGGAGTCTGTTGGGAGGCGGAGTTGCAATAATCGACAAATCTCTGGCACCGAGAAGAGACATATTTAAAGTGCGTGGAATAGGAGTGGCAGTTAAAGTTAGCGTATCAACATTAGCTTTTAATTGTCTAAGTTTTTCCTTTGCCATTACACCGAACCTATGTTCTTCATCAATAATTAAAATCCCGAGGTTTTTGAACTTAACATCTTTTGAAAGCAAACGATGCGTACCAATAACAATATCAGCTGTTCCGGTTGCAATAGAATCTAAAGTTTCTTGCTGAGTAGCTTTTGATCTAAATCTTGAAAGCACATGAATTGAAACCGGAAATTGTGAGAGTCTATCTTTAAATGTGTTGTAATGCTGTTCTGCTAAAATTGTAGTTGGCACAAGTAAAGCTACTTGCATTCCGTCTTCCACGGCTTTAAATGCCGCACGAACTGCAATTTCGGTTTTGCCAAAACCAACATCGCCACAAACCAATCTATCCATAGGGTGTTCGGACTGCATATCGTTTTTCACATCTTCCGTAACTTTTGCTTGATCCGGTGTATCTTCATATAAAAATGAAGCTTCTAATTCTTTTTGCCAAATAGTATCCGGACTAAAGCCAAAACCGGTTGTTGATTTTCTTTTGGCATAAAGTAAAATTAAATCTCTGGCAGCTTCCTGAATTTTTTTCTTAATTTTTTTCTTTGTATTCTTCCATTCATTACTCCCAAGTACGGAAAGTTTTGGCTTTGCATCTTCATTGCTCGAAAATCTTTTAATTAGTGAAAAGTAATTAAGGTTCACATAAACCACGCCATCATTAGCGTAAATAAGTTTTATCGATTCTTGTTCCGTGTTACCTATTTTAATAGTTGATAAGCCCGCATATCTACCAATGCCAAATGTTTCGTGCACAACATAATCGCCATTCTTTAATGAAGCCAATTCTTTGCCATGGCTTCGTTTATATTTTTTCTTTGTGGATAATTTTGTTCTAAAAGGTTTATTAAAAATTTGATAATCCGTTAAAACAACTATTTTATTATCTTCTTCAATAAAACCTTTTCTAATTCCGAAAGGAATAATTTTAATTTTCCCCGCATCAAAATAATTTGCAAAATCTTTTTGAGCTTCAATTAAAAGATCATACAATTTCTTTCCGTGAAGTTCATTTTCAACTGTAATAAATAGCCTAAAATCATTTTCAATAAATTCAGTGATCTTTAAAAAAAGTAATTTGAAATTTGAATTTATTGCCGGAGCTTTTTTTAAATTTAATTTTAACCTTGAATTATTTTTTCCTAATTCATCTTCAATTATCCATTTTGCATTATGCTTAAATAAAGCGTCAACTGAAGTAATTGTTTCAGATTGAACTATTTCATTTTTTTCTTCTGTATTTGATAAATCGGATGAAAAAATTTCTTCCTTTAGTTCTTCATCCAAATCAATATCGTTTTTAACTTTTTTTTCTGATTCTATATCAAAAATATTTTGCAACTCTGTTTCCGAAGCAAAAATTAACGGCTCGGATAAATAATCAAATATTGATGCTTTAGTTTCAATTTCAGCATCTAACATTGGTGCCAAACTAATTTGCTCTATTTTATTGGACGAACGTTGACTTTCCGGATCAAATATTCTAATAGACTCTAAAAAATCCCCATCGTATTCCAAACGCACGGGACGTTTTTCGCTATATGACCAAAAATCAATTATTGAACCACGAATAGCAAAAAAACCGGGCTCTTCTACAAACTTATCTTTATTATAATTCAATAAATTCAAATACTCGATAAGCTCATCGTAACCAATATTGCCCCCCATTTCTATTAACGTAGTGTTTTTATTTATTGCTTCTTTAGAGGGTAATTCCGAAATCAAAATTTTATAAGGTGCTACCAAAATAAATTCATTTTGCTTATTAAGTTTGGTTATAGTTTCCTGAATTTTTTCAGAATTTAATTCATCCAAATAAATTAAGTTTTCTTTAACTCCCAGAGTGTTTAACTCAACCTTAACTTCTCGAACCTTTTGAAAATCTTCGGATAAGATTAATATTTGTTTGTAATCTTTTTTTAATCGAGCTGCAGTTATAACTCTAAACGACTCGGGTAACGCAGAAACATAAATGAGATTTGAATTTTCTTTTTTAATTCGATCTTGAATAATTTGAAATGAAAATAATTTATCAATTTCAATAAATAATTTTTCCGACATGGTTTCTCTTTTTAAAATAAAAAACACTTCCGCAACAATTAAATGCGGAAGCAAACTCAAAAATAAGGAAATTATTTAACTAAAAAGAAATTTACAAAAGTATCATTTTTGCAAAATCATAGATTTTGTTTTAATATTATTATTAGATTGTAAACAATAAAAATAAACACCGCTGGAAAGATTACTACCGTCAAATTTAATTTTATAATGCCCCGGAATTTGGAATTCATCTACAATTCTGCTCACTTCTTGACCAATTGAATTATAGACTGTCAATTTAACAAAAGCCGCTTCTGAAATTTTATATTCTATTATTGTTGTCGGATTAAATGGATTAGGATAATTGCTAAACAATTCAAATTCGGCAGGTAATTTTTCAGAAGATTTAATTTCCGTATAATTTACCATCACATCGTGAATCGCTGTAAGCATTGGTTGAGTATCGTTGGAAAGCAAATCATAACTTAAAGCCCAAATCATAATCCCGCCGAAATTGTTATCAATTACATATTCGGTTTTTTTTGCAATCGATAACGGATTATCATAGGTTAAAAACTTATTTCCGGATTTACTTAATAAATAGGGTACTTTTGCTACCGCATCCCAAAAATAATTCCAATTACCGGAGGCTATAGTATCAACAATGTTTTTGTAAAATAAACTTATTGTTTTTGAACTATCGTTTGTTGCGTATAAATCCGTTGAATAAAAAATCTTTCCAAAAAAAGTTGTACCCAACACAAGTTTGTTTTTAGGCACCGATCTATTTAACATGTAAGCCATCGATTCATCTATTGAACCGTCGTTATCGCCCGAAGTAGGATATAAAGGTGTGTTGTGCCCACTATGCGTATTCCACCATCCGTGATAATGATAAGCCATTAAATAAAAATAATCAACTGTGTTTTTCAAATTTTCAAAATCGAACCATTGCCCCCAAAAATTGGTAACCGGAATTGCAAGACTAATTTTAAGATCCGGGTTTATCGCATTGAATTTGTTTCGAATTTTTTGAACCAATTGGGCAAAACCGCTTTTTTCATTTTCGTTTGAAGGAAATTCCCAATCTATATCCAAACCGTCGTAATTATTATTTAAAATAAAGTTAACAATATTAGTTGCAAAATTTTCGCGAAGATTTTCATTTTGTGATATTTTGGAAAAAGCTTCCGACTGATTTTCACCGCCAACACTTATAAAAATCTTAACATTATTCAAATGAGCAGTATTGTTTAAGCTTGAATTAATAAAATTATTTTCCAACTTCAAATTTCCCAATGAATCCGGTTTTACAAATGCATGTATTAAATGCGTTATTCTATCGAATTGAATTTTTTCGACCGGCAAAGTATCCGTTACCCAATACGGGTAATAAGCAAAAACTTTTTTTTGAGAAAATGTCAGTTGAAACATGGCTATAAATAAGATTAGACTTATTTTAAGGTTAAAGTTTTTTATTTTGTCCATTTTTTTCTTTAAAATGTTAATTATTGAATATAACAATTAAAGTTTAACTATTACAAGTTGGCAATTCTTGTAAAGCAAAACTATCTAGCTTATATTAGTTTTTTAATTTTAAATTTTCAAAAAACATATCAATTAATCGGGGGAACGATGAAAAAAAAATCTTTCTTTTTTATAACCGTCTTGTTGGCTTTTAATTTAAGTTTTGCTTGCACAAATTTTCTTATTACAAAAGGTGCCACAACAGATGGATCAACAATGATAACATACTCGGCAGATTCATACGGTATGTTCGGTGAACTTTACCATTGGAAGCCTGCTGTTTATCCTGATGGTGCTATGCTAAAAATTTACGAATGGGACACAGGGAAATATTTAGGGAAGATTAAACAAGCCAAAAGAACATTTAATGTAATTGGTAATATGAATGAAAACCAAGTTGTAATTGGCGAAACAACATTTGGCGGACGTCGCGAGTTGAGAAACAGAAAAGGTATTATGGATTACGGAAGTTTAATTTATGTAACTTTGCAAAGAGCAACTTCAGCACGAGATGCAATTCGGATTATGGATGAGCTGGTGAATGAATACGGTTATTACAGTTCCGGCGAATCCTTTTCAATTGCCGATGGAAAGGAAGTTTGGATTTTGGAAATGATTGGAAAGGGCGAAGGAAAAAAGGGAGCTAATTGGGTTGCAGTTAAAATTCCTGACGGTTATGTTTCTGCTCATGCAAATCAATCTAGGATTACAACTTTTGCTTTGAATGACCCCGATAATGTTTTGTATTCAAAGGACATTATAAAATTTGCTCGCGAAAAAAAATATTTTTCAGGTAAAGATGAGGAATTTAATTTTTCGGAGGCTTTTGCTCCTTTAAGTTTTGGTGGAGCCAGATTTTGCGAAGCAAGAGTTTGGTCATTCTTTCACAGAATAAATAAAGAAATGAATAAATATTTGCCATACGCAAAGGGTGAATCTTTAGAAAGAATGCCCCTATACATCAAGCCGGACAAAAAATTATCTCTGCAAAATGTAATGCAACTAATGCGCGATCATTACGAAGGCACCGAAATGGATATGACCAAAGGAATTGCAGCCGGCCCATTTAATTCGCCATACAGAGCAACCCCGTTAGTTTGGAAATGCGGTAATGAATCCTATTTTCACGAACGTCCGATTTCTACTCCGCAAACAGCTTTTTCATTTGTTGCCCAATCACGACA
>CAZCBD010000016.1:0-25074 GCA_964496755.1 uncultured Melioribacteraceae bacterium | reverse complement strand
GGATTTATTTAATTTTTTCAAAATTAATTTCACGATTTCAATATTAGTCATTTCCTGTGAAGCTCCAATATTATAAACCTCACCAACTCTACCGTTTTCAAAAACAGTATTAATTGCTTTGTTATGGTCAAGCACATAAATCCAATCACGTACATTCAATCCGTTGCCATAAACAGGAAGCGATTTATTATTCAATGCATTTATAATCATTAGTGGTATTAATTTTTCAGGAAACTGAAAATGACCGTAATTATTCGAACATCTTGTAATTACAACAGGCAAACCAAAGGTGTGATAAAATGAAAGTGCCATTAAATCTGCCGAAGTCTTACTGGCCGAATACGGACTATTTGGCGATAGTTTACTTTTTTCGGTAAACAAACCCGTATCACCCAAACTACCGTAAACTTCGTCAGTAGATACTTGTAAAAACCTTTTAACCTTATATCTTTTTGCAGCTTCAAGTAAAACATTCGTACCTATAACATTTGTTTCAAAAAATATGCTTGAACCAAGAATACTTCTGTCCACATGCGATTCGGCCGCAAAATTAATAACATATTCAATTTCATATTCATTAAAAATAAAATCTACCAATTCGGAATTACAAATATCCCCTTTTATGAATTTGTAATTTGCATGTGATTCAATTGAAGTTAAATTTTCCAAATTACCGGCATAAGTAAGTTTATCTAAATTAACAAAAAAACATTCCTCCTGTTCAGGCACATACTTGTTCAAATAATTGCTCCCGATAAATCCGGCACCACCTGTTATCAAAATATTTTTCAAAAAAAACACCTCATATTAAAAAGCAAAAAAACCGACATAAATCCCGAGTTGTAAAAACAAATTATCTCCATCTAAATTGTTATCGATATTTGAAATACTTTTGCCATTATCAAATTTCCATTCACTATTAACTTTAATATTATATCCAACTCCTGCACGCAAAGCAATAAAACGCGAAAAAGGAATCTCAACATTTATGATTGGAGTAATTAAAAAATAAGTGTTTGTTAATTCCGTATTAATTTTTGTTTCCGAAACTATATTTTGAGGCCAAATCAAATTGCCATCATTTTTATAAAGATTGATACTCGTACTGCCTCCCCCAAGCATAATCCCGATAGATGTACCGATTTTTTTTACAAACGAAAAAGTATATTCAACAGTAAAACCGCCGCCACTTGCATTAATCACAGTTTCCTTTTCAAAGCTATTTTCTTTAATTGATTCCGAATTGGAACCTGAAAAAGCAAAACCACCAAAACGCAAATTTTTCACAAACATTGTATAAAAATACCCGCCGCCGGCCGAAGCCAAAATTCCGTTTTTAATTTCGGGAAAATTGTTCTGACGTAAAGCCAAATTTAAATTATCCGCATTGTTAAAAATGAACATTTTACCGTAACCGCCTGCAGCCCCGAATTTAAATCCCATTCTTGATACATTTGCCTGTGCAAATAAAAATTGAGAAATAAAAATTGCTAAAATAAGTGTTAATTTTACGCGGATCATTAAAATGCTATTAAATTATTTTTTAAAACAGATAATTATAATACGAAAAATACTTAAAATATCCATAAAGATTCAGGGTAAAAATCAGGTGATATAAAGAAGGTCGTTGGTTTCACAGCGGGATGCCAAATACCGCAATAAAACACAACAAGGGGAAACCAAAATCGACCTTCCCAAAATTTATTAAAGAATATAGATTGGTTTTAATCCATCATTTTTCGTAAAAAGTTAGAACTACTTTGCTCTGAAAACAAATTTTCTTGAACAGTTTCTTTTTTTGTTTCGCTTTCGGGCTTTTCTTCAACTTTGTATCCAACGGATGGAAAATTAAAATCATCTAATATTTTGCGAGATGAACCTTTCACTCTAACTATAGTAGGAACATTTAGATCTTCTTCCGAAATATCTTCTATTTTTTCTTCAATTATTAAATCTTTGGGCATAAATCCGGTTGCCGGCAATTCCGTATCTTCTCTTTTGGTTTTCTTTTCTTCCTTAACGGTAGATAGACCGTTAAAACCGTTTTTCTGATCGGCTTCAAATCCCGTAGCAATTACGGTATAAGAAACATTTTCATTCATATCCTCTTTGTTTACCCATCCGAAAATAACATTAGCTTCTTCGCCTGCAGCTTCGTAAATCACTCTGTTTCCTTCATCAATTTCTTGCATGGTTAAATTATTTGAACCTGAAACATTCAACAAAATATTCTTAGCTCCTTTAATACTAATGCCTTCCAAAAGAGGAGAAGAAATTGCATCGTGAGCCGCTTTAACGGCACGATTTTCGCCACTGGCAGTTCCGCAACCCATAATTGCTTTTCCGCTGCCACGCATAACCGAACGAACATCTGCAAAGTCAACGTTTATAATACCGTTAATAGTAATAATATCGGCTATTCCGCGAGTTGCTTCATATAAAACTTCATTTGGTTTGTCGAATGCTTGATTTGCAGACATTTGGTTGTCAATAATACTTAGCAATCTTTCATTGGGGATTACAATTAAACTATCAACATACCTTTGTAACTCATTGATACCATTTTCGGCATTCATCATTCTCTTTTTGCCTTCCCAACGGAAAGGTTTCGTAACAATTCCAATTACAAGCGCATCCAAACTTTTAGCAATAGAAGCAACAAGAGGAGCCGCTCCGGTTCCTGTTCCGCCACCCATTCCGGCAGTAACAAAAACCATATCACTACCTTCAAGTATTTTTGTAATTTTCTCACGATCTTCTTCTGCAGCCTCTCGGCCTGTATTAGGATCCGCACCGGCACCTAATCCTCTGGTTTTGTTTTTCCCGATTTGAATTTTGTGTTGAGCTTTACTATTCAATAAAGCTTGATTATCAGTATTAATTGCAACATATTCAACACCTGTTAAACCGCGATTAATCATGCTGTCAATTGCGTTGCAGCCACCGCCGCCTACACCAACAACCTTTAATTCCGCTGAAATTTTAGTTGTGTCAATATCTAAAGTGGCAAATCTTGGCATCATTACCTCCTTGTTGTGAAATTATAATTCATCAAAAAAATCTAAAACTTTTTTAAAGAAACCGGTGAACTGTTTCTTGTTTTTATTTACTTTATTTTTTTCAATATTATCTGCTTCATCGGCAATATTATCAGGCAACCCGCGAATTAATCCTGCAACGGTTGCAAATTCGGGCTTTTGAATTTCTTTTGGAATCGGCACATTAAATTCTTCCGGTACACCTATTTTTGCCGGTAATCCGAAAACTTCCTCGGCCAATTCAACACAACCATGTAATAAAGAACCTCCGCCTGTTAAAACAACACCTGCTTTAACTTTATTTTTTAGTCCTGTTTGCCTTAAATCTTTATCTATAAATGCAAATAATTCTTTCATGCGAACGTGAATAATTTGAGTTAAAAGTGTGACGGGAATTTTAATATTTCCCCGCGCACCAACACCCTTAATCAAAATTTCCTCTTCTTTTACAATTGCTTTTTGAGTGGCATAGCCATAATTTTTTTTAAGCTGCTCGGCTTCACTTGTAACAATTCCAAGCGATTCGCGAATATCACGAGTTACTTGATTGCCGGCCACACCGAATACTTTCGTATATTTTATGCTTTTGTTATGAAAGATTGCTACATCGGTAGTGCCCCCACCTATATCAATCAGTATTACGCCTAAATCAATTTCATTCTCTTCCAATACCGAAGCGCTTGAAGCAAGAGGTTGTAAAATATAATTCCCTACTTCATATCCGGCACGCTCTATTGAACGTTGAATGTTTCTAAGAGATGTTGAAGATGCAATTACCACATGGTTAACTGCTTCTAATTTTGAGCCGCACATTCCAATCGGGTCTTCTATGCCCGAATGAGTATCAACTATAAATTCTTCGGGAATGATATGAAGTATTTGGCTTTCGGAAGGAATTGCAATGGTTTTAACATCCTCTTTTAAACGAATAATGTCTTCACGCATTATTTCCTTTTCCGGATTGCTGATAGTAACATAATTTCGATGTCTCAGGCTCCGGATATGTTCACCCGCAACACCAACATTAACCCGAGAAATTTCAACCCCGGCAATAGTCTGAGCTTTATCCATTGCTTGCGAAATTGCTTCTGCGGTTTTAGTTAAATTTGAAACTTGACCTCGGGTTAACCCTGTGGATTCAACTGCACCAAATCCAAGTACATTAATGTCGGTCCCATCCTGTTCCGCGATAACAGCACATACTTTTGTTGTTCCTAAGTCCAAACCGGCTATAATGTTTTTTTTCATATCATTTTCCTTATGACTCTATTCCTTCGGTAATTCCGATGTATATTTTTTTGCTATATCTTAAATCTATGTAATCAATAAAATCATTATGCTTTTTATCTTTCAACGAGTTCCAAAGTTTATATAAATAAACCACTCGGGTTACTTCATCATTTTCTCCAATAACCACAGGATAATCTTTACTGGAAAATCTTAATAAAATATTTTGTCCGTTACTGAAATCTATCTCAGATAGATCGGAATAAAACTCTCGACTCAGTAATTTCATGGCCATAATAATTCTTAATGATTTTTTTATTTGAACATTATTTTTCAGAATTGCGAAACGTTTTAATTCTTTACCTGCAGATATATTTGTAATTATCGGCAAATCCGAATATTTCAAATTTGAAATGTTCGGGATTAAACAAATATTATCCGTTAATAAAAACATTTGATCTTTATTAATAATAAATGCCTCGAATTTTTTTTCTTTCAATTCAACTTCCACAACTCCATTCCCGGAATATTTTGCATCAACAGTTTTTATATAAGGATGTTTCAAAAGTCTGTCACAAATTATATTAAGAGTTAAGTTTTTTAATCGATTTTTATTATTTAAAAATGCAAAGTTCAAATAATCATTTTGGGTTAAATAATAATTACCTTTTATTTTAACCGATTTAATTTTATTAACATTATTCTCTTCAATGGCAAAAGACATCCAAAGAATCAGAGCCGAAACAAATAGCAAAAATATAATACCCGATATTTTAATTTTCTTAGACATTTATTTTTTTAATTCCTCAACAAACTTTTCGCCATATTTCCAAATATCACCGGCACCAAGAGTAATAACAATATCATCAGGTTGAATTATTTTTTTTAACACTGCCGGCAAATTATTTTTATCCGCTTCGTAAATTATATTTTTATGTCCGAATTTTTTTGCCGCCTCGGCAATTAGTTTACCACTAATGCCTTCAATTTTTTCTTCTCTTGCAGGATAAACATCAGTGCAAACAAAAACGTCGGAATTCAAAAAAGCTCTGCCAAATTCCTCATAAAAATCGCGTGTACGTGAATAAAGATGCGGCTGAAAAACAGCTATCAATCTGCGTTTCCATCCTTGCCTAATGCCTGTAAGGGTTGCATTTATTTCCGTGGGATGGTGTGCATAATCATCAATCACTAGAATCTCTTTGTTATATTTTGTTTCGAACCTTCTGTAGACACCCTTAAATTGTTTAAGTGCATTTTGAATTACGGTAAAGTCAACACCCAATTCAATTGCAATCGTAATTGCAACCAGTGCATTTTTAACATTATGAATTCCGGGTAAATTTAATTCTATTATACCAAGTTCCTTATTTTTATAAACAACTGTAAAAGTACTCAAGTGATTGTCAAACTCAATATCCACTGCTCTTATATCAGCTTGGGAAGTTGTTCCGTAAGTAAGAACCTTTTTATTAATTAACGGAATAATATCCTGCAATGCCGGTTCATCTAAACACAGCAACACAAAGCCGAAAAAAGGAACTTTATTTGCAAACTCAACAAATGCCGATTTTATATCATCCAAATCTTTGTAAGTATCTAAATGTTCTTTTTCCAAAGTTGTTATTGCGGCAATTGTTGGTGTTAATCGTAAAAAGGTTCTATCAAATTCATCGGCTTCAACAACAATATAATTGCTATTGCCAAGGCGTGCATTAGTACCGCCTAAACCGCTAAGCTTTCCGCCAACTATAATGGTAGGATCAATTCCGGCTTCTGTTAAAACCAATCCCACCATTGATGTGGTAGTTGTTTTTCCATGTGTTCCTGCAATGCTAATTCCATATTTCATTCGCATACATTCGGCAAGCATTTCAGAACGTTTTATTACGGGTATTTTCCGCTCAATTGCTTCGGTAACTTCGATATTATTTTTATTTACGGCCGATGAATAAACAACTACATCAACACCTTTCAGATTTTCTTTCGAGTGTCCTTTAAAGAACTCAACACCTAATTTTTCTAATCTTTTTGTTATGTCGCTTTCGTTTAAATCGGAACCCGAAATTTTAAATCCCTGATTTAATAGTATCTCGGCAATTCCGCTCATTCCAATTCCACCAATTCCAATAAAATGTATTTTATTAATTACTTTGTGAAACATAAAAATCCTTCATTATTCGGAAAGCTTGATTGCACTTTCGGCAATAATAGCAGCAGCCTCCGGTTTTGAAAATAATTTAATTTTTTCTTTGTACTCATTTAATTTATCATTATTAAAAATCAGCTCTGTAACTTTTAAAGCCAATTTTTCGGATATTTTATCGTCGGTAATAAGATTAGCCGCACCAACCGCCTCAAGTGATTTTGCATTTTCGTATTGATGATTAGCCGCAACATTTTCAGAAGGCACAAAAATAACAGGCAAACCTAAATTTGCAGCTTCGGCAATTGTTGTTGCTCCGGCTCTTGCCAATATTAAATCGGCCGATGAATATGCTGCCGCAACATTTTCTATAAACGGCATTACTCTAACCATCGGAGAATTTAAATATTGATATGTCTGAAAATATTTATCTCCGGTTTGCCATATCACTTGAATATTATTTGAATTCAAAACATCAAGATTTTTTACAACCGCTTCATTTATAGATTCGGCACCAAGACTGCCACCCAATACGAGTAAAGTTTTTTTAGTAGCATCAAACTGAAAAACTTCCAACGCGGATTTTTTATCAATTAATTTTAAATTAACTCTGATCGGATTACCTGTAACTTGTAATTTACTCTGAAATCTGAAATATTTTTTTGCATCATCAAAACTTAAATGAATTTCATCCGCAACCTTTTCAAGTATTCTATTAGTAATACCCGGATAGCTGTTTTGTTCAAGTAAAATCACTTTTGCTCCGAGCAATGATGCTGTCCAAATTACAGGCCCCGAAACATAAGCTCCCGTTCCAATGGCAACAGTAGGTTTAAATTTCATATTAATAATGAGCGACTGAAATAATCCCCAAATTAATTTAAATGGGAAAAGCAAATTTTTTAGTGTCAGCTTTCGTGAAAAACCGCTGATAGTTATTGATTTATAATTAAACCCAAGCTTAGGCACCACTTTCGATTCTATTTTATCTTTTGTTCCGACAAATAAAATTTCAGCATCCGGATAAACCTTCCTCAGTTGTTCGGCTACAGCAACCGCAGGATATAAATGTCCACCGGTACCACCACCTGCTAAAATTATTCTATTTTTCTTTTTCTTAATCATCTATCTAATAAAGTTCTTTTTTTCTGATTAAATTTTTTCTGATTGAATGTTTGGAAATATTTAAAATAATCCCTATCGACGCACACATAAACGTAATAGAGGTTCCGCCATAGCTGATAAAGGGAAGTGTAATTCCCGTAGTTGGCAATAACCCGATAACTACTGATGCATTTATAAAAGCACTTATTACAATATTAAAAGCCAATCCGAAAGCTAATAATTGACCAAAATCATCTACGGCATTTTTTGCAATATAAATTCCAATAAGAAATATCATCATGTAAATTGATAAAACAAAAAAACTGCCGATAAAACCAAGTTGTTCGCCAAGTACGGAAAAAATAAAATCGCCATAGGCTTCGGGTAAAAACAAATCCGCCTGCCCGCTTTTTCCTAATCCCACTCCCAGCCAACCTCCGCTACCTAATCCGATCTTAGCTTGAGTTACTTGAATATTAATATCCGTTCCGTTTAATAAGGCATTAAAAAATGAGAGAACCCTTTCTCTGGAATGAGGAAAAATCATAATTACCGCACCGCCAACAATTACAAGTATCCCTATAGTTGAAATTATGTGCTTAAATCTTGCCCCTCCCACATATAAAAGAGTAAAAGATAACACAATTATTATAATGCTTGTACTAACATTCGGTTGAATTAAAACTAAAGCACTTACAAGTAAAATCCAAAAAAGTAAAAACACATAACCTTTTTTAAAATCTTTAATTAAATCTTCCTTTTTTTCAATCATATATGAAAGATGCATTAGCAAAGCTATTTTTGCTATTTCAGAGGGTTGCACACTAAATAAGTAAAAGTTCAACCACCTGCTGGCACCTTTAACTCTTGTTGCCACAATAAACGTAAACAACAATAAGAAAACAACTACCGAAATAATTTTTTTTGTATGTTTTTTATAAAACGTATAAGGAATTTTTGCAAAAATAATTAACGCGAAAAAAGCCATTAAAACACGTACTAAATGTGAATTAAACAAGTGATACACTGAATCGAACTTAAGCTGACTATAAGTGCTGCTGGCAGTGAGTACTAATCCCATTCCCAGAATAATTAATAACGAAACCAACAGTAGCAATATTTTAGAAATATTTTTTTTCACTTAGTCTAATTCTCTCACCAATTTTTTAAATACTTTACCTCTGTGTTCATAACTATTAAACATATCAAAACTTGCACAAGCCGGTGAAAGCAAAACAATTTCTCCTTCTACCGCTTCTTTTCGGGCAAGTAATAAACATTCTTCAAAGGATTCAACTTTAATTACCGGTTTAAATTTGGAAAAGAAAGTAAATACTTTTTCCGCCGATGCTCCTATTGCATAAATTTTCTTCACATTTTCAATTACAACATTTTTTATTTTATTATAATCATTCCCTTTATCAGTACCTCCTAATATAAGATTAATCGGTTCGCTGAAACTTTGTAGTGCATACCAAACTGCATCCACATTAGTGGCTTTACTATCGTTTATATATTTTACTCCGTCTAACTCTCGAACAAACTCAAGCCTATGTTCAACACCGGGAAATTCTTTTAGTGCCGATATTATAATTTCATTTTCAATTTTAAGTAATTTTAATATTGTAATAACCGCACAGATATTAGAATAATTATGCTCACCGCGCAAGCTTACTTCTTCTGCCGTAGTAATATATTCTTCCGTTTGATTTTCCGAATAAATAAAATTGTTATTTAGAAAATAAGTTCCGCAACACACTTTATTTTTTGTTGAAAACAAATATTTTGTTGCCAAGGATTCTTTTGCTGCAAGCGGAATGTTTTCGTCATCGTTGTTATAAATAAAATACTCATCGGCCGTTTGTTGCAAAGTAATAGGAGCTTTTGAGTTTTTATACTTTTCAAAATTGTTTTCATATCGATTTAAATGATCGGGTGTTACATTCAATAGAACCGAAATAAACGGTTTAAACGATTCAACAAAATCAAGTTGGAAGCTGGATATTTCCAAAACAACATAATCATCTTCATTAGCAAGCAAAGCAATTTCACTAAACGCTAAACCTATATTACCCGCAGTGTAAACTTTATTGCCGGTTTTTTTTAGGGCAAAAGAAGTTAAACTGGTAGTTGTCGTTTTTCCGTTTGTACCTGTAATAGCAACAATTTTCCCTTTGCAAAATCCGGAGGCAAATTCAATTTCGCTAATCACCGGAATATTATTTTTACTTGCTTTTTTTATAACCTCCGAATCAGATGGTACACCCGGGCTTGTAACAATTAAATCGGCATCAAAAACATTTTCAGAATGTCCGTTTATTTCAAACTTAATATTTTCATGTTCTAATATTTTAAGGTTGACATATAATTTTTCTTCGGAAGCAGTATCGCTTACAAAAGGAATTGCACCCAATGTTTTAGCAAGCTTAGCAGCAGCAACACCGCTTCTAACAGCACCTAGTATCGATATTTTCTTGTTTTTAATATTCATTATTTTCAACGTATTTTAAACGAAGCCAAACTGATAATTGAGAGTATAATTGTTATAATATAAAAACGAACCACTATTTTCGGTTCGGCCCAACCTTTAAGTTCAAAATGATGATGAACGGGAGCCATTAAAAATATCCGTTTACCTTCTCCATACTTTTTCTTCGTATATTTAAAATATAATCTTTGCAAAATCACAGATACGGTTTCCATGAAATAAATTCCGCCCAAAATCGGAATCAACAATTCTTTTTTTACCAGAATGGCAATTATTCCAAAAGCACCTCCTAGTGCCAAAGAACCCGTATCACCCATAAATACTTGCGCCGGATAAAAGTTGAACCAAAGAAAACCTAATCCTGCTCCTATTATTGCCGCAATAAAAACCGTCAATTCGCCCGAACCCGGTAAATACATAATATTTAAATAATCAGCATATATAAAATTACCGGAAACATAACAAACAACAGCTAAGGATAGCATAACAAAAATCATTGTTCCAATTGCCAATCCATCTAATCCATCGGTTAAATTAACAGCATTAGATGTTGCAGTAATAATAAATATTACCGCCGGAATGTATAAAAATGAAAAATCAAAATTCAAATTTTTAAAAAAGGGTAATGTGGTTTCGGTAGCATAATTACTAAATTCCGGCATATTCATAATCGTAATACCAACTAAAAGCCCGATCAGAATTTGACCTATCAATTTGTATCTTGCAATTAATCCGTTGGGATATTTTTTTACTACCTTCAGATAGTCATCAACAAAACCAACAACACTAAGCCAAATTAAACCTACTAAAACCAAAATAATGTAAGTACTATTAATATCAGCCCAAAGCAACACCGGAACAACAACAGATAAAATAATAATAACACCGCCCATTGTTGGTGTTCCAGCTTTCACCTTATGGCCTTTCGGGCCTTCTTCTTTTATTGTTTCGCCAATTTGTTTGGCCTTTAGAAAAGCAATTATTTTAGGACCAACATAAAGTGAAAGAAACAAAGAGGTAATTGCTGCCAAGGCAGAGCGAAATGTTAAATACTTAAACAAGTTAATTCCGGGCATGGAAAAATGCTCGCTGAGGTAATTAAATAAATAATAAATCATTCCTCACCTCTTTGTTTTAATATTTCTACAAACTTTTCCATTTCCATTCCTCTTGAACCTTTTACTAAAATAACCGCATCGTTTAGCTCTATTTCATTTAAGAACTTGCTCATAGATTTTTTCATTCTAAAATGTGCTGTTTTTATTCCAAGCTCAGAGAGCTTCAAACTTAAATATTTCGACATTGAACCAATTGTATAAACTTCTGTAATTTTACATTTAGTAAAAGCTTTATGAAGCGATACATGCTTTTCAAATGAAGTTTTACCAAGTTCAAACATATCGCCAAAAATTACAATCTTTCTTTTTACTTTTTTAATCTTGCGTAATAACTCCAAAGCCATTATTACGGATTCGGGATTAGAATTGTAAGTATCATTCACTAAAATAAAATTATTAAATTCCGTTACCCCCAGTCGGTTATCAGGTAGTTTGATATTTGTTATGCTCTTTTTTATTTCATTCAGTGTCATTCCGAGTTTTAAGGAAACGGCAACCGCAGCAAGAAAATTTTTAGCATTTGAGTTGCCGTATAGGGGTAAAATAAATTCTTCAAGTTCTTTATTATAATTAACACTAATGGCAATTTTTCCATTTGGCAAATAGCTTGATATTTCTCCTCTTAAATTCGGCTCCGATTTATATCCGTAACTAAACGTGTTTTGATATTTTCTTTTGGAATTTCTTAAAAATCTGTCGTCATTATTAATTACAATCAGTCCGCCGCTTTTATCGGTATTGGAAAAAAGTTTTTCTTTTTCCTCCCAAACTCCTTGCTTATCTATTAAAAATTCAAGGTGAGAATCGCCTATATTTGTAATTAAAGCAACATCCGGCTCA
This sequence comes from uncultured Melioribacteraceae bacterium, assembly GCA_964496755.1. Lineage (GTDB taxonomy): Bacteria > Bacteroidota > Ignavibacteria > Ignavibacteriales > Melioribacteraceae > CAZCBD01. Next base: position 13,113 of record CAZCBD010000016.1, on the reverse strand, counting down.
GCAATTTCCGCTGTATATTCAATTTCACCGAAATGATTTGTACCATGTTCTAAAACTAAAACTTCGGTTTTTTCGTTGGCCTGTAAGATTGAAAGCGGAACTCCGATATTATTATTATTATTGCTGATGGTTTTAGTAACATTAAATTTTGATGAAAGTATCGAGCTTAAAATATCCTTTGTTGAAGTTTTTCCGTTGCTTCCTGTAATTGAAACAACTTTGGCATTTAATTTTTTGCGCCAGCAATTTGCCAATTCACCAAAAGCCTTTTCAGTATTTTTGACCGTCACAATTGTTATTTCAACATCATCAAATTTATCTAATTTATTTTCGTTAATTACTATTGTTGATGCACCGGCTTTAATAGCCTCTCTTACAAAGTCATGCCCATCGAATTTTTTACCCGACAAAGCTACATAAATTGCTTTTCCGGTAATTTTGCGCGAGTCTATAAAAACTTGATTTGTTTTTACAAATCGGTCGGGATTATAAATTACCGCTGTATTTATATTAAAAATATCTTCGATATTGAAATAAAGTTTTCTCATTAATTTAAAAACTCCAAAGCAATTTCTTTATCTGAAAAATGATTTCTTACTCCATTTACTTCTTGATAATTTTCATGTCCTTTGCCTGCAATTAAAATAATCGAATTATCTTCAGCATCTAAAATTGCAGTTTCAATTGCTTTTCTTCTGTTTTCAATTACCGTAAAATTCCTGTTATCAATTCCGGAAATTATATCATCAATAATCAAGTGCGGGTCTTCACTTCTCGGATTATCGGAAGTAATTATAACCTTATCGCTTAATTGGCTTGCTATCCTACCCATTTCCGGACGTTTAATTTTATCTCTGTTTCCCCCGCATCCAAAAACCGTAATCACTTTTTTTCCGTTTTTTACTTCCGTGATTAGTTGCAAAACCTTTTTTAAACTGTCGGTAGTGTGCGCATAATCAATTACAATCATTTTATTTACATTTGAATAAACTTCAAATCTTCCCGGCACATTTTTCATATTACGAATTCCTTTCAAAGCCACCTGAGGAGAAAGCCCGCTTACAATGGCAGCAGCAAAAGCCGCAACTGCATTATAAACATTAAACTCTCCCACCAATTTAGTTTCTGCTAAAAAAATCTTTTCGTCATGAATAATTCTAAATCGTGTGCCCGTTAAATCAAAGCTGACATCATCAAACATAAAGTCGGATTTTTGCTTGCCGTAAGTAAAAACTTTTCCGCGCGAATCAGCAACAATTTCCTTTTCACGCGGATCGTCAATGTTTACAATAACATTACAAGTTTCATCAACCGAATCAAAAAATATTTTTTTTGCTTGAAAATAATTTTCCAAGGTTTCATGATAATCCAGATGATCGGAAGTTATATTTGTAAAAATTGCAGTATTAAATTTTAATCCGAAAACTCTTTTCTGAGCTAAGGCATGCGAAGAAACTTCCATTGCACAATGTGTACAAGCATTGTCTTTCATTTGTGCAAGCAAAGAATTAATTTCTACCGTATCGGGGGTTGTTAATTTTGAATTGATCTTAACAGAATCCACATAATTGGCAATAGTGCCAATCATCCCCGATTTTATGTTGGCATTATCAAATATGGATTTGATAATATGAGCTGTAGTTGTTTTTCCTTTTGTTCCTGTAATTCCCACGAGGTTAATTTCTTCGGAAGGATTTCCGTAAAAGTTTGCACTTAAAACAGAAAGAGCTTCCTTTGAATCTTCGGCTATAATTTTCATAACCCTTTTATCCTCAAATAATGAATTATCATAATTGGCATTTTTTTCTACAACAATTAGAGTAGCTTTCTGCTCAATAGCATTTGCAATAAAATTATGGCCGTCTGTTTTTGTTCCTTTTATTGCAACAAAAATAAAGTCTTTTCCAACCATCTTAGAATTAGCAGTAATGCCGCGAATATCTAAATCCGTGGCATTTTCAATTTTATAATTTTTAAGTCCGTATGTAAGCAAGTCAACTTTCATTAATTCAGCCGCAACCCTTTGGGTTTTTTAGGTTTGCATTTTACAATGCATAACATTCTGTTTTTTATTTTTATTCCGGGTTTAATACTTTGATAGTAAACTTTGCCCGAACCTTCAATTTTAAAATCAACACCGGCATTATTTAAAATACCTGCAACCTCACGCATCGATTTATTTAACAAATTCGGCATTTTATTATAATGTATTTCTATTTTTTCCCGCGATTGCTTTTCCTCAATATTTGCATTCAAAGTATAGCCTGTATCATCATTCGATAAATCGGCAATTACGTTTTCAAACAATTCGTCTTGACGCGGTATATTCTCTCTATCGGGAACAATCTCTTCATCAAGTTCAACAATTTTTTCGGCAATATTTTTAAATATAGGTGCCGCCGAACTTCCGCCGTACTTACCTATTTGTGGCGATTCAATAAGTATGTAACATAAAGCTTTCGGATTTTCTACCGGAAAAAATCCTATAAAAGATGAGTTGTATTGATTTGAATATTTATTATTAATTATTTTTTTTGCCGTACCGGTTTTCCCGCCAACTGTTATATTTGATAATCCGGCTAATCTTCCCGTTCCGTTTTCAACCACACCCATTAACATATTTTTTATTTTTTCGGATGTTTCGGCGCTTATTATTTGCCTGATAAATTGTTTATCAAATTTTTTAACTGTGTTTCCATTTTTGTCGGAAATGCTTTTAACTATATGAGGCTCAAAATATTTCCCGCCGTTAATTAAGGCCGAATATGCTGCAACCATCTGAATAGGAGTTACTGCAAGCCCGTAACCTCTTGAAAAAGAGGATTTTGTAACTTTGGAAAAACTTGAGGGAATCTTTAGCTTACCGTTACTTTCCGATGGAAAATCAATATTTGTGGGATTCCCAAATCCAAAATCTCTTAGATATTTATAAATAGTTTTGTTATCAATTCTTTCGCTTAATTTTGCCATTCCAATATTACTTGAATGTTCAAGTACTTCGGCAACGGTTAAATTTGAGTACTTATGATCATCCGAAATTAAAATTCCATGAAACTTAAATTTTCCGTTTTCCGTATTAATTGTTTCATAAGGCTGAACTAATTTTTCCTCCAATAAAGTTGCCATTACAATTGATTTCATTGTTGAGCCCGGTTCGTAGGTATCCGTAACGGCTCGGTTTCTTCTGCTTGAAGGGTCATCGGTTTTTTTAATTTTAGCCGGATTGTAATCAGGATAATTTGCCAAAGCTAATATTTCACCGTTTTGCGGATTAACTAAAATTGCAACTCCTGATTTACCCTTATATTTCCTAACACCTTTTTCTAATTCGTCGCCAACTATTTTTTGAAAGGATTTTTTAATTGTTAATTGTACATTCATACCATCATTAGCCAAAACAGAGGCTTCTTCATCAACGGCAACTGTTCTACCCTTCACATCTCTTTCTATATATAAATTCCCGTCGCGCCCTTTTAAAACATCATTAAAAGATTTTTCAATTCCGGCAACACCTTCGGAATTTGAATTTACGTAACCCAAAACATGAGCTGCCAAATTACCATAAGGATAAACTCTTAAATTTTCTTTTTTAGAATAAAGCCCGTCAACGGAAAAATTATTTAATTTCAAAGCAATTTCAACGGGAGCTTTTCTTTCTAAACAAACATTCCCTTTTTTGCTTTCCAAAATCTTTTTGTAAAATTCTTTCGGTTTGTTAAACAAAGCTGAAAATCTGCTTATTATCAAATCCTTTTCTCTTTCATTCAACATTCGTGTATCGGCAAAATAGGAAACACCTTCTTTGCTGTATGCCAAAAGATTTCCATCGCAATCTAATATTGAGCCGCGTTCAGCTTTAAGTTCATTAACCTTATGCTGTTGCCTATCCGCTAAGAATTTGTAATGCTCATGATTTGAAATCTGAATTGAATATAGTTTCAGCATAAGTAAACTAAAAATCAAAAACACAAATCCTGCTATTACAATTGTTCTGGCGTTATTCATATTTTTTATTCACTATTTTATTTATTTGAATAACCTGTTTTTTACTCACTTTAATTACATCAATTGAACTTTCCGGTTTAACTAATCCCAAAGAATCTTTTGCAAATTTCACTATTCTTTCTTCGGAAAGGTATTTTTGCAAGTTCGCTTTTGAATCTTCCAATAAGTTTTCGCGCGCATTTAATTTTTGCATTAATAATATTTTACTTTTTCCCAACCTTCCAATCTCGGTTACAAAAAAAATATGCAAAAACAGAAAAAGAGTTGCACCGAATAAAAGAAAATACCAAAACCATTTCGAGTTAGTATTTTTTGAGTTTAAACTTTTATTCATTATTTACTCTTTCTTTATAATTTTTCAGCTGCCCGAAGTTTTGCACTTCTGGCTCTTATATTCTTTTCTATTTCCTTTTCAGTTGCCGTTACCGGTTTTTTAGTCAAAATTTTCAGGCTTTTTTTATGATTGCAAACACACACCGGATATTGTGCCGGACAGATACAATCACTGCTTTCAGTCTTAAAAAAATTCTTTACAACTCTATCTTCCAAGGAATGATAAGTTAAAAACACTAATCTGCCGCCGGGTTTTAACAAACCGGCTGCTTTTTCAATAAAATTTCCCAGCTCTTCTATTTCATTATTAACATATATTCTAAAGGCTTGGAAAACTCTCGATAAACTGCTTGTTTGATTTTTGCCTTTAATTACCGATTTAACAATTTCACTTAATTCACAAGTAGTTTTAATAACTTTTTTATTCCTAGTTCTAATTATTGCCGATGCAATTTGTCTCGATTTTTTTTCTTCACCATATTGATAAATTATATCGGCTATTTCCTTTTCGTCAAAATCATTTACAATTTCTTTTGCGGAAATGCCTTTCGATTTATCCATGCGCATATCAAGCGGTCCATCTTCTCTATATGTAAAACCGGCTTCTTTATTATCCAACTGAAAAGATGAAACCCCTAAATCGGCAAATATTCCATCAAAACTTTCAATGAACTCGATTTTTGCAATTACATTTATATCATCAAAACCGGTCTTAAATAACTTCATTCGCAAATCATTTCTAAATCTATCCTTGCAATAATCGTATGCAATCTGATCTTTGTCTGTTGCAATCAATATTCCGTTTTTAGATATTTTGTTCAGAATTTCGCTAGAATGACCTCCGAAACCAACGGTGCCGTCAAAATAAATACCGTCGGGATTTGTAACTAAATACTGTAAACTTTCTTCTAAAAGTACCGGTTCATGAATCATTTTATTTATTCATTACATCGTTTTATTCATTACATCGTTGGCTAATTCTTCAAAACTTAATTCCTGCGATTCAAGATATTTTTCATATTCTTCAGGATCCCAAAATTCAATATTCTTATTCATTCCAATTATCATCACTTCTTTTTTTATTCCTGCATATTCAATTAAATTTTGTGGAATTGAAAGTCGTGCTTGTGAATCTAAAGTATCTTCGGCAGCTTTTTCCAAGTATCTACGCAAAAAGGCAGTGTGATTTTTGTTAAAGGAATTTAACATATTCAATCGTGCTTCAATATTTTCCGCCCACATATCTTTGGGGTGAACTTCAATACACTTCTCTAATCCGCGCGTCATCACAAATGTATCGTTTGCATCCGGATTTACGGCTTTCCGCAACTTGGCCGGTAAACTAACCCTGCCTTTGGAATCGATTGAATATTTAAAACTTCCTAAAAACATTTTTTCCTTATTCTTATTTAATTTGGGAAAATTAAACACTTTTCCCCACTAATTGACAAATTACGACATTTATACATACAAATGCAAGAAAAAAATGTAAATAATTTATTTTAATAATTTTGCTCTTAAATAGGTCGGCAAATTTTATTTTCCCGATAAGCTTTCCCGCGTAATATTGTTTTTTACTTCTTTAACTTTTGCGTCTTTAAAATGAAATTCATAATTTGAGTTTCATTTATTAATCGGGGGAAACATGAAAAAAATTTTCTTTTTACCGTTTTTCTTTTTACTATTAGTAGGCTTTCAATTTCTATCGGCACAAGACAGAATTAGCGGCGATATTCGCGCAACACGATCCGAAGTGATTGCTCAAAATGGAATTGCTTGCACTAGTCATCCGCTTGCAACCCAAATTGCATTGGATATTTTAAAAAAAGGCGGCAATGCAATAGACGCTGCAATTGCTGCTGATGCCGCACTCGGGCTAATGGAACCGACCGGAAGCGGAATCGGTGGCGATTTGTTCGCAATTATCTGGGATGCGAAAACTAAAAAATTGTACGGACTAAATGCAAGCGGGCGTTCGCCAAAATCTTTGACTCTGAAATACTTTAAAGATAGAGGTTATAAAAAAATACCTTCTTACGGACCGCTACCTGTTTCTGTTCCGGGATGCGTTGACGGTTGGTTTGAATTGCACAAAAAATTCGGCAAACTCAAAATGAAAGAGATTCTTCGGCCGGCAATTAATTACGCAAAAAACGGATTTCCGGTAACCGAGTTAATTGCATATTACATGGAAAGAAGTTCACACCGTTTGCGTAAATTCCCGGGTTTCGAAAAAACTTACATGCCCAACGGACACACCCCCAGAAAGGGCGAAATATTCAAAAATCCGTATTTGGCTGAGACTTTGCAGAAAATTGCCGATGGCGGAAGAGATGTTTTTTATAAAGGAGAAATTGCCGAGATTATTGATAAAACCATGAAAAAAGCCGGCGGATTTCTTTCGCTCGAGGATCTTGCCTCGCATAAATCCGAATGGGTTAAACCCGTTTCAACTAATTACCGCGGATATGATGTTTGGGAGCTTCCGCCGAATGGACAGGGAATAGCAGCTCTGCAAATATTGAATATTTTAGAAAATTTTGATGTGGCGAAAATGGGTTTCGGGAGCAAAGAATATTTGCATTTGCTAATCGAAGCAAAAAAATTAGCCTATGAAGACAGAGCTAAATTTTATGCCGACCCGAATTTTAATAAAATTCCCGTTAATAAATTGATTTCAAAAGAATACGCGCAAAAACGAAGTAAGCTTATCAATTTGAACAGAGCTGCTAAAAGTTATGACCCGGGCAATCTGAAAGAAGGTGATACAATTTACCTTACGGTTGCCGATAAGGATGGAAATATGATTTCATTTATTCAAAGTAATTTTCGCGGAATGGGTTCGGGAATAATTCCGGAAAATTGCGGTTTTATTTTGCAAGATAGAGGCGAATTGTTCTCTTTGGAAGAGGAACATTTTAATGTTTATCAACCCGGGAAACGCCCTTTTCACACTATTATACCTGCTTTCGTTACAAAAAACAACAAACCGTTTATGAGTTTCGGAGTAATGGGAGGTGCCATGCAACCTCAGGGACATGTGCAAATTTTGGTTAACATAATTGATTTCGGAATGAACTTGCAAGCTGCGGGCGATGCACCCCGAATCCAACATTTCGGGTCATCGGAGCCAACGGGCGGGAAAATGTCCAACGGCGGTGTTGTTGCGGTGGAATCCGGAATCTCTTATGATGTGATTCGATCCTTAATGAAAATGGGCCACAAAATTCGTTTCGATTTGGGCGGTTACGGTGGATATCAAGCCATTATGTGGGACGATGTGAATAAGGTTTACTATGGTGCTTCCGAATCGCGAAAAGATGGAATGGCCGCCGGATATTAGTATTTTACGGCTGCAGTAAAAATTGCCCGAGCGAATTGCCGAAACCGGCTTAAGTTATCAATACCTGCAACAATCATGAACGCTCACTTGAATGTGAGCGTTTTTTTATCCTGCCCCTTACCAGAATTTCTATCCACGTTATTGAAATTTTTTTTCGACACCTTAATTTTCAGTCAATAATTTTCGCTAAATTATCCTACTAAAAAGGTATTTGAAATATCCCGAGTTCGGCAAAATGAACTTATCGGGCTAGTTACGCTTTTCGGAATCTTCTATTGAACATATTACAGTGCTCCATCTCTTGAACACGGAACAGTTTAGATTAATGCTTTTTGCTTGGCCTTAAAGCGCCTTACTTCGGGTTAAGAGACACCGAAAAATTTCTGCTAATAACAAAATCGAACATTTACAAACAAGCATTTACAAACAAGCATTTACAAACAAGCATTTACCGAACAAGCATTTACCGAACGCAATTAATCCCGGAGTAAAAGAATTAATTGCAAAAGGAGAAAAATTTTTGAGAAACAGAATAATTAAAGGGCATAAAAAAACCCCGACGAATCGGGGTTTTTTTAATTTATATGATGTATGTATTATTTCAATAACATCATTTTTCTAACTTTAACAAAGTTATCTGAACCGTCAATAGCTTTAGCAACGATTCTGTAAATGTACATACCCGAAGGTAAGTTAGATGCGTTAAAGTTAAATGTATGGAATCCAGCAGTTTGAACACCATCAACAACAGTACTTACAACTTGACCAAGTAAGTTGATAACTTGAATCTTAACATTTGATTCAACCGGCAATGCAAATTTAATTGTAGTTGTCGGGTTGAATGGGTTAGGATAGTTTTGATCAAGTGAGAATTCTGTCGGTAATCCTTTATTTCCTTCTACACCAACACCGGCTTCGTTAACAGGAACTTCAACAATTGATGTATCTGCTAATGTACCGTCAGAAACTACTACTTTAATTAAGTAGTTACCTTTTGCGGTTGGTTTCCATGTAAACAGACCGGTTGAAGCGTCAATTGAAGCGCCGGTTGTAGCAGAAATCAATGTCCAAGTCAATACATCACCATCAAGATCGGTTGCAGTGTATTGGAATGTTTTTTCATATCCAACTGTTAATGTATCAGTAGGTATTGAAGCTGTAATTGTTGGAGCAGCGTTTGCATTTGCAACTACTACTAATAAAGTATCTTTATCAGTTAAGTTACCTGCGCCACTATCGATTACACTTACTTCAAATTTGTAAGTACCTGCAGCTACGAATGAAGGAGTCCAAGTGAATACAGAATCCACCATTTGAGCTGTTTTAGCAGAAACAGTATCATATGCTTCAATTGCTTTAACAGCAAATGAGAATTTATCATTGTCAGGATCTGTTGCTTTGTATGTAAATGTTGCAGCAACACCTTCAGTGGCTTTTAATGTATCGCCAACAGTTACTCTTGTAAGTACAGGAGCTCTGTTTGTTTTTGTAATTGTTAATGTATCTATTGTAGTTACATCTACTGTACCGTCATTAACTTTTACAGTTACTACTAATTTTGAACCAACTTTATCCCAAACCGGTGTCCATTTGAATTCACCTGTTGAAGAAACAGTCGGAACATTCAATGTTGAATCATTAACACTTACTAATGTGTAAGTTAATGTATCATCTGTATCAACAGTATCTTGAGCTACATATTGGAATGTATATTCAACACCTTCAGGTACTGAATTTCCATTCGGAGTTGCTGTAAATACAGGAGCATGATTAACATCGTTTACAACAATTGCAGCTGTTGTAGTTGTTGTATCTGTACCTGAAATAGCCATAATAGCTACAGTGTGAGTACCTGCTTGTAAGAAAGTAGGTTTCCATGAGAATACACCTGTAGTATCATTAAATGTAGCGCCAACAGGTAATGTTTTAGCTTTTAAGCTAGGTGTTTGACCAATGTCAGGATCTGTAGCACTATATGTAAATGTAAATAAGCTATCTTCATTAATTGTAGTTCCTGTTGCAGCTAAGGAATCTACAAATTTAGGAGGTTTATTACTTTGGCTATAAGTAAAGATTGAACCTTGAAGTGTAACACCACCGGTTGCATCAATAACTTTAACTAATGGCCAGTTAGGAGCTATAGTTGAGTTATCATAATTACCGTCAGTACCTTGTAATCTCCATTGGTTTGCAACGTTACCTGAGTCACGTCTTACCATTCTTACATTTTGAATTCCTTCTTTAATGTAATCGCTATAACCTTCTGATTGTAATTCCAAGTCGAATTTATATGAAGGAGCTAATGCGATATCTGATTTTATGTACCAGAAGAAAGGAGCATAGTTTGTAATTTCAACTGAACCTGTGTTAAACGGAATACCATTAGAACCACCAGGTTTAGTGTTTTCATGATTAACTGTTAGGTTAATTGAAGACTGTGGAGCTGTTTTGAAATAGAATTTAGCAGGTCTGTATTCACCTTTTTCGTCTCCAGTGGGGAATTCAACCACACTAATATCAGTTAGTCTTGTTTTGTCAACAAATTTACGAACGTTACCGGCAATTACACCACTGGTTCTTGTGAAACCTTGTGTAGGTTGGCCGGAAGCATTTGATTGCTTCAAGATAATTGTTGATGTAGCATCAGTTTCCAATACACCTTTTGTTAAAGTAATATTTCTTGGTGTAGTAGCAAAGTCTAAATTACCACCTTTAAGTGTAGTAATAGCATCTGCATTTGCTTTTTTCAATTCTATGTCTGACTTATTATCAATAGTGTGATTTCTACTGATTTTAAATTCAGTATTGGTAGAACCACCTAAAACAACCGTACCGGCTGCAGAAGTAAACCATTTGCCGGCTTTTTCTTCAAAATCGCCTAATAAAGTAAGCTTGTCGCCGGTAGCACTAAATTGCACATTACCGCCGTCAAGTAATAATTTACCGTCTATTGTTAAATCGGCCTTTAAAGTTGTATTAGCTTTAACGGTAATATTACCACTAAATGGTGTTGTATATACATTTGAAGAACTAGGTCCTAATTCACGTGTTGAAGTAGTTACTGCAGCAGCGTAAATTAAATCCATTTTACCGGCTTTTGTAAGATTTTTACCGTTTATAGCTGTAAGACCATTAATTTTTAATTCTAAAACGGAACCGTCTGCCATTGTACAAGTTTTTGTACCTTGCAGTAATGTTCCTGCAAGAGAAAGTTTACCTGTAATGGTAACATCTGCAGCTAAAGAAACTACAGTAGCTGCATTTGTGATAGTGTAATTATTTACTGTGGCAGGTTGTTCTTTACCGGCAGTAATAGCGCCATTACCATTGTAAATTAAGTTGGTAGTAGCACCAAAAGCAGGAACCTTATTTAATACACCAGCAACAAAACCAACACCAACACCAACACCATTTCTTTCAATTGTGACTCCATCACCTAATATAAGTTTACCATCAGCTGATGTTGTAATATTAACATTAAATTTCAAGTTTTTGTTTACTGTTACAGCAGAAGTACCAAAAGTAGTTGCAGTAGTCTTAACATATAAATTATCAACAACAAAGCCGGTTGCAGCTAATGTAGGAGTAGCAACATTTAATTCCAACCAACCTGTTGTTTGAGTAATTGCACCTGCTGTATATGTAAAGGCAGTAGCAACATCAAGATGGTTTTTGCCCATTGCCAAAGTACCTTTGGTTAATGTAAAAGCAGTACCACAAGTTACGGTTCTTGCTGTTGAATTATTTGAAGCAAAAGTAACGGTACCGTCGGAAGCAATTTCCAAAGTAGGGAACGCATAATTTTGTTCCATAGTAACGGTAGCAGCACTACCTGTCAATTTAATTCTACCGGTAAATGCACCTGCATCTGATTCAACATAAATAGAATTACCTGAAACAGTTAAAAATCCGGTAACCTGTCTAACGATAGCAGCATTATCAAATAATACAGTACCTGAAATTTCCAAAGCACTGTTAAATGAAACTTGATTAGCAGTACCAACAAATCTAACATTAGGTAATACAAAAGAAGTACCCGGAGCTAAATCAATTGAAGCTGCACTTGAATTAAATTCAATAGTACCGTTAGTAACTGTACCTGTTCCTGTTCTGTTGTAATCAGGACTTGCAGCAGAACCTAATTGAGTATATTTATAACCACCAAGCGCCAAATTACCGGCAACTTGAGAAGTAGCACCAGTTACGGTAACATTAGAACCTAATGTTAAAGTACCGTCTGTTAAAGTAACGGCACCACCGATAACAGTGCTGGCACCACCTCTGGTTAATGTAAAGTTACCTTTGGTTAAAACAACATTACCGGTTAATACCGAAGTAGTAGTACCGGCAACAGTTAAGTTCAATGAACCGTCTGTTAAAGTTGCATTACCGCTAATTGTTGAATATTTAGAATTCATTGCAACAGTAGCGGCACCCTTGGTAACTGTTAAATTTCCACCAATAACTTGCAAATTATTAGAAGTAAATGTATCTGTAGCATTTGTTAAGTTTACAATCAAATTATTAACAGTAGCAGCATCAGCAGAAGTAGTACTACCGTTTAATGCAGAACCAGCACCTGTAACCGTTAAAGTACCACCGCTAACAGTACCTTTAACAGAGTGAGTTTTTGAAGCACCTGTAAGTGTGTAAACATTAGCACCTTGAGTTAAAGTTGCACCTGCACCAACCGTTAAAGTACCGGCAATAGTAGAAGCACCATTGTAACCTGTTACAGCACTTTTAGTAGTAACAGTTACATCACCCAATTTAGCAGCAGTAGCGGCAACCCATTCCAAACCTACGGTGAACGCAGCCGGAGTACCGTTATCAGCATAAATTAGATTTACCACTTTACCTGAAGCAACTGCAGTTTTACCTGTACCGCCACCCGGTATTTTAAGTGCAGCCTTGTGAGCAGCATCAGTAATTATTTTTACTGTAGCATCAGAGAAAGTAACTGTGTGTCCGTTAGCAATAGAAACTGCACCCTGGAATATATATAAGATACCATCCATTGTAACAGATGAACCGGTAACCACATTATCATCAGGATCAACTAAGTTAACCAATACATTACCGAAAGTACCTGTACCGGTAATAGTAGCAGCAGTACCTGTAGTACCCACACCACCAACATCGGCATTTTGGAATACAACATAACCAACACCTGTTGATGAATAAGCACTACCACCGTTGCTAAATGTTGCACCTGCACCGGTCATATTAACATTGTAATCATCAACATTCAATTTACCTGATGTAATAGTTAAGTTACCTGCAACTACAACGGAAGCTGTCATTTTAACTTCGTCAGATGCTTTGTTGATAGTTAGGTTATTAACAGTTAGAGAAGCACCCGGTGTAAAACCTTGAGCTGCAGTACCTCTAAAAGCTAAAGTACCTGTAGCAACTACGTTTCCAACAGTATT
>CAZCBD010000015.1:11721-25710 GCA_964496755.1 uncultured Melioribacteraceae bacterium | reverse complement strand
GGTACCGAAGTGGTTTTGTATAGTAATCAATTTGTTTCATTCGGATTATTGATTGCGATATTTATTTTAATTGTAGGGTTATTTGCAGGTAGTTATCCGGCTTGGTTTTTGTCCGGATTAAATCCGGTTAATGCTATAAGAAAACAATTTGGCCGAAGCGATAAATTTTCCTTTCGTAGTGCTTCTACCGTGTTGCAATTTTTGTTCTCAATTTTATTGGTCTTTGGCGTTTTAGTTATTGGAAAGCAATTGAAATTTGTTGAAACTACCGACATTGGAATTTACAAGGATAATGTAATTATGATTTTTCCCGGTTATAATTCAACGCCATCGGAAAGTAAGTATAAAGTATTTAAAAACGAATTAGAGAAAAATCCGAATATCAATTCCGTTACCGGAGCTTTTACTTTGCCCGGAATAAACAGTAGAAGTCAAACTACGATCAGCAAAATCGATGACCCCGAAACAAAACAAATACAAGTGTTTCCTGTCGATTATAATTATTCTGAAACGCTTGGAATAAAATTATTAAAGGGAAGAAATTTTTCCAAAGATTTTTCTGAGGATGCTTCTTCAAATGTTATTATAAATGAAAGTGCCGCCAAAAATTTGGGTTTCAAAAATCCGGTGGGTAAAAAAATATTACAACCCATGAAAAACGGAAATAAAAAATTAACAATAATAGGGGTGGTAAAAGATTTCCATCTTTATTCTTTACGAACTAAAATAAGTCCGTTGATGCTGGTAATTGATCCGAAATCATTTTCAATTTTTGCAGTAAATATTTCTGAAAAAAATCAGCAGGAAACACTTTCTTATATTAAAAATACTTTTGCCAAGGTTTTTCCGGAAAAGGTTTTCAATTACCAATTTATTTCCGATGCATATCGGAAATTGTATAGCTCCGAAGAGAAAGCACTAAATATAATAACAATCTTTACGTTTATGACATTAATAATTACTTCGATTGGTATCATCGGAATAGTTTCCTACATAACAGCCCGAAAGACAAAGGAAATAGGTATTCGCAAAATAGTAGGTGCAAGTATTTTCAGTATTTTGAAAATGATTTATAAAAAATTCTTTTTATGGATTGTTCTTTCGTTTTTGCTATTTCTACCAATTGGTAATTACTTTTTAAAGCTTTGGCTTGAACAATATGTTTACAAAGGGGAATTAGGCCTTGAGATTTATTTAATTCCATTTGTTTTAATAGCTGTTGTTACAATATTAACAATTAGCTACAAGGTAATAAAAGCGGCAACGGCAAATCCTATTGACAGTATAAAATATGAATGAGTGGAGAAAATATGTTAAAGAATTATATTAAAACTACGTTTAGAAACATAAAAAATAAAAAGTTTTTTTCTTTTATAAATATTATCGGGCTATCAATAGGTATTTCTGCTTGCATTTTAGTTGGTTTATACATTAATCAAGATCTCAGTTACGACCAATTTAATACAAATATCGATAGAATATATAGAGCTCATTTTAAGATTCAACGAACATATGATTTATTTATTCAAGCTCAAACCCCTGCAAAATTAGGAGAAACGTTAAAAAAGAATTATCCGGAGATTGAGAATTTTACCAGAATTTATTTTTGCGGCAAGACTTTAATAGAATATTCAAATGTGAAATATTTTGAAAGCAATTTGGCATTTGCCGACTCTTCATTTTTTGATATTTTTTCTTTAGAATCTGTTGCCGGTAAAAGTAAAGAGTTTTTGAAAGAAAAAAATACTATACTTTTAACTTTGTCTGCAAAGAAAAAATACTTCGGCAATGAAAATCCGATTGGAAAATCTTTGGTTTTAAACGGAAAACACAATTTTAAAGTTGTTGGTATAATCAAAAATTTACCGGAAAATTCGCATTTTAAGTTTGATATGCTGGCTTCTTATTCTTCTTTGGAAAATTTAAGTGAAGCTATTTATTTAAATCAATGGGGTGCTACTTTCGGATCATATACTTATCTACTAGTAAATAAGCATTTTGATTTAAAAAGTTTTGAAAAAAAGACGGAAAATTTTTTTCAGGCACATACTAATGTTAGATCCGGAGGGAAATGGAGTTTTTCCTATATTCCGCTTAATGATATTCACCTTAAGTCGCATCTTTCGGATGAAATAGAGCCGAATAGTTCTATAAGCAGGATATTGTTATTAGGGTCTATTGCATTTTTTATTTTACTTTTGGCTTGTATAAACTATATTAATCTTTCTACCGCAAGATCCGTGAAACGCTTAAAAGAAATTGGAGTAAGAAAGGTATTGGGCGCATTTAAGAAGCAAATAATTATTCAGTTTTTATGTGAATCGGTTTTTATTGTTTCTGTTGCTTTTTTATTTTCCATTTTAATTGTGTTATTAATTTTACCAAGTTTTTCATTTTTTGCCGGTGCAGAGGTTAAAATTGATTCCTTATTTCAATTTCCCGGATTCGTATATGCTATTTTAACAATATTTTTTATTGGCATTTTTGCCGGTTTATATCCGGCGTTTTTTATATCCTCTTATAAACCGATAAATATTATTAAAAATAATACATTTAATCCATCAAGCATGAAAAGTTCAAATCTCTTAAGAAAAGGTTTGGTTGTTTTGCAGTTCATAATTTCAATATCCTTAATTACAGCAACAATAATAGTTGCTCTGCAGAATAATTATATGCAAAACTTTGATATGGGGTTCCGGAAAGATAATATGCTGGTTATTTCTGCTTATGGAAACTTGAAAAATAATTATTCCACTATAAAAAATGAGTTGTTGAATGTAAACGGCATAGTTAGTGCAACCGCATGTCAATCGTCGCCTATAGGGCAATACGGAATGGATACGGAATGCAAACCCGGAGGTTATGACAGCCAAGAGGCATTTGCAATTCATGTTAAATCCGTGGATAAGAATTTTATGAATCAATTTGATGTTGAGTTTGTGGCGGGAAGCAATTTTAACAGCAATTTTAACAGTCAAGAAAACAACTCTATGTTAATAAATGAAAAGATGGTGAAAGTTCTCGGGTATGATGATCCTAAAGATGTAATTGGAAAAAGTTTTTTTATTTCTTTAAATGGTTACAATCCTAAGGTTATTGGAGTGGTAAAGGATTTTCATTACAGTTCATTGCACAATGAATTAAGACCTCAAGTTTTTTTATTTATACCCAGATGGTTTTCCGAGTTTGTAGTAAAAGTGAATTCAACCAATCTTGACAAAACGCTAAATGATATTGGGAAAATATGGCAGAAAAACTTCCCCGAATATCCATTTGTCTATAAATTTTTAGATGAATCTATTGATGCCATGTATAGGGCCGAATCAAGGTTTGCAAGTCTGATTTATGTGTTTTCTTTTGTTGCAGTTTTTATAGCATGTTTGGGTTTATTGGGATTAACATCAATTATTACGGAACTTAGAAAAAAAGAGATTGGAATAAGAAAGGTTTTGGGTGCATCAACTGTTTCAATATTAAAGAGAATTACAAAAGAATTCATCTTTCTTGTCGTATTCTCAATTTTAATTGCCTATCCTTTTACATATTATTTTGTGAATAAATGGCTTCAGAATTTTGCTTATAGAATTAATTTAACAATTTGGCCGTTCCTATTGGCAGGCCTAATGGGTTTGATTGTTGCAATGCTTACGGTAAGTTTTTATGCTTTTAAAGCAGCTGCGGCAAATCCTATTGACAGTATAAAGTATGAATAAATGAGATTAATTATGATTAAAAATTTTATAAAAATAGCATTTCGGAATTTATTTGGTAATAAAGGATTTTCTCTCATTACAATTTTAGGGCTGTCTGTTGGAATGGCAACGGCAATTCTAATATTTCTTTTTGTGAAACATGAACTGAGTTATGATAAATTTAATAAAGATCCCGATAGAATTTACAGAATAATTACCGAAGAAAAGAATGAAAATAACAGGGTGCTAAATATAGAATTATCAATGGTTAAATATGCACCTGAAATAAAAAAATTACCTGAAATTGAATCTGCTTGTAGATTGTTTAAAGCATGGGGCAATGAGTTTGTTTATGCAAACAATAAAATTAGAGCCAAACAAATATTTTATTCAGATTCAGATATTTTTAATGTTTTTTCTTTTAATGTTTTGGTGGGTAATGTTAATGGTGTTTTTAATACCAAAAATACGGCCGTTATTACAAAATCTCTTGCCGAAAAAACTTTTAATAATGTAAATGCAATTAATAAAATAATTAAAATCAATAATGTAGAATATAATATTTCTGCAATTATTGACGATGTACCGGAAAATTCACATTATAAATTTGATTTGCTTTTATCTCTTAAATCATTACCATGGTTACTGAAACAGCCAAGCAATGAAGTTTATACATATTTTAGAATAAAGAAAAACGCAGCAATTAATAATGCTTTGCTAAATGTTAAAAAAGTTTGCGAAAGCATATTAAAAACAAGAGAACAGTCGGGTTATTTCGCAAATATTAAACTTCAGCCGTTGTTAGATATTCATTTATATTCTTTCAACACATTTTATAAAATTGCCGGGCAAGGTAAAATTTATTCAATTTATATTTTAGCAAGTTTGGCTTTATTTATTTTACTGATTGCCATATTAAATTTTGCAAATATTTTCACGGCAAATTCTCAGACCCGAATAAAAGAAATCGGAATAAGAAAGGTACTTGGTAGTAATAAAAATAAAATTGCCTTTCAATTTTTATCGGAATCTGTTCTGATTTCTTTTTTATCGGCTGTTTTTACTTATCTCATCGTTTTGATGTTTATGAATAAATTTTTTGTTTTAATGGAAAGAAATATTCTTTTAAAACAATCGGATTACTTTCTGATATTAATAATTTGTTTTGTAATTGCATTTATTGTAGGAATAATTTCAGGGCTTTATCCTTCAATTTATATATCAAAATTATCACCCCAAAAAATACTTACTAAAAATATTTCTTTTGGAAGGAAAAATAAATTAATGGTTGGAACGGTTTTAATTCAATTTACTATTGTCATTACTTTAATTTCCTTAATGTTTGTTTTTACGAAACAAATAGATTACATGAAAAATAAAGATCTAGGATTTAATAATAATGGAATTATGGTATTTGATTATTATAATTCAAGAAATTTTTTAGAATTAAAACATCAATTATTACAAAATACAAATATTAAAAGTGTAACCGCCTCTCACAGTGTTCCCGGTATGCGCCGAAGCGGACAAAAGGGTTCTGTTGTAGGAGGGAATAGTAATACGGGAATTTCTTTTTTTGAGAACAGGGTTCAAGATGATTTTATAAAAACATATGGTATTAAAATAATTAGAGGTAGAGATTTTAGTAAAGATTTAAATGATAATGATAAGCTTATCTTAAATGAAAAAGCTGTAAAAGAATTTGGCTTTACATTAGATAATGCGGTGGGTTCCCAAATAGATTATTTAGATAAACCTCAAACAATAATAGGTGTTATTAAAGATTATCATTATTCCTCAATGAGAACAGCTGTGGAACCGCTTGTTTTAAGTCACTATTCCAAAAGTGTGTTTATGGTTTCGGTAAAATTAGATAAAAGAAATATGCGCGAAACAATAAATTATATTGAAGAAAAATTAAGTGAATTTTCCCCGAATTTAACATTTGATTATTTCTTTATTGATGAAAGTTTCAATAAAATGTATAAAAAGGAAGAGTCGCAAAATGTGTTGTTTAAAAGCTCTGTTTTAATTACAATAGTGCTTGCGTTACTTGGTTTATTTGCTCTCACTTCATTAATCACATTTAAGCGTACAAAAGAAGTTGGTATTAGAAAGGTATTTGGGGCAAGTGTAACAGAAATTATTACAACACTTTTAAAAGATGTAATAAAATATATTGTTTTATCAAATTTTATAGCATGGCCAATAGCTTATTTGATTATCAATAAATGGCTTCAGAATTTTGCTTATCGAATTAATTTATCGGTTTGGCCTTTTATAACTTCTGCTGTTTTGGTATTGTTTATCGCTTTGCTTACAATTAGTTTGCAGGTTTATAAAGTAGCTGTTTCCAATCCTGTGGATTCGCTTAAAACCGAGTGAAACTTTTTTGGCGGATTAAAAATCGATTGTTATTTTTTCGTGAAAATACTTTTAAAAAACTTATTTATTTTGAAGAACAGATTATTAAAAATGGGGGGATAATCTGTTTTTTATAAAAATAAAGCCTTACAAAAATTTGTAAGACTTTATTAGAAATAGAGCTATTTAAAAAGGGTAAAAATTTTATTTTTAATTAACATCCTTCTTCATCTTCTTCAACCCCTTTTGGCATTTCGGAAGTTTCAAATTCATAATTGTGAATTTCTTTTTTTGAAAATCCGTGCCATTTGTTTTTTACCAATTTACCATTCATAAAACTATTTGCTCCGAATAGCAATGATCTTGCATCGTAGCCTAAAATTCTTAAATAAGCTGCTATAAAGGCACTGTGTTGACCGGTATAACAGTAAACAACAATAGGCTTATCGGTTGGAAGAGTAGCTAAATCGGCAGTTGTTTTAAGTGTTTTTTTCGGTATATAATTGATTGCGGTTGGTACGTGTCCATCGTTGTATTGTGCTTCGGGCCAATAGTTAATAATGTAATATTTTTCAGGCGATTTGAATAATTTTTCTACCTTAACTTTTACCGGTGCAAAACCATTAGCAAATATTACCTTAGCACGGTGTAGTGCAATTTCTTTTCCTGTAGTTTTACCGGTTTGAATTACAGGATATTTGCCTTTTGGATTTTTGGGATTTACTTTAACTTCAACCTTATTTTCAAATTTGGTTCCGATATTTTTTAACCATTTGTTGGCAAATTTTTTATTCCAAGAAGACATTCCCCACTTAAGATCGTAAACATTATTATATCCCAACAATCTTAAAGTTGAAGTTGCATATGCCCCCGATTGGCCGGAATAGCAAACCATTATTATTTTTTTATATTTTTTTGTATCGATTGATTGGAAGTAGGGAATAAGTTCACTCATTTTTTTATTTACAGCACCTTTGATATGACCGGTTGCGTAATCTCTGGCACCGCGTATGTCAACTACTAAATAATTATCCAAGTTTTTATGTACCTCTGTAGCCTTAATCATTGTAGGAGCACCGCCTTCTTTTTTCGGCTTATTTATAAAATCTCCATTTGATTCGAAATATTTTACTAATTCCTGAAATTCGTTTATTTTTTTAACTTCTTTTTTTTCTTCGCTTTTACCGCATGCAGTTGCAAGCAGCAAAGCTAAAATAATTGTTAATATTAGTGATAATTTAAAATTTTTCATTTTGTCCTCTATTTTTTATTAATCAATTTGCTGATTTTTTCTTCTATAAGATTTTCATTTCCGAAGTTTTTTTCATCGATTTTAATTTTTGTTTTGATAATGTCAATTTCATCTTTAATAATTTCTTCAATTGCATCATCATCCATTTCTTCCCAACCGGTAATCATAGCTTTAATACTGGTTGTTGCTTTGTGGCCAAGTGTTACTAAATAGATATGAGCTATTACAAAACTTATCAGCAAAAAAGCTCCTAAAGTATGCAACACTGCAACTATTTCTAATCCTCGGATTGATAAATCGGGATAAAACAAGTAAAGAAAACCTGTAATTACCTGAACCGGAATTACTAATATTTTCAATCCCAAATAAACAATTCTTTGTAATGGATTGAATTTATTATAGATTAATTTTTTTGTCGGATGCGGAGCATTTTTAAAGATTCCGAAAACATAATATTCTATTTGAGCTTTTATCATTTTACCGGTTGGAATATATTGTTTCCATTCTCCTGTGGTAAAATGCCAAAAAACGGCTAAAATAATAAGAGCCAGGAAAGCCCAGCCGGCATTATTATGAATTGCGACCGCACTTCGATAACCAAAAAGTTCGTATGTACTATGAATTTCGAATCCGGTAATAATCAGAAGCAGGATCAAAAGAGCTTGTGTCCAGTGCCAGATTCTTTCAAAGCGTTTATATATATATACTTTTTTCATCTTAGCCCTCGCTCTTTTTATATTTCTTTTGTAAAATAAATCTCAAAATCAAGTGAAGCAAAACACCGGATAAAGTTCCAAATACAAGTAAGTAACCGAATATATCAATGAATTGGTTATTATCCCTGCCGGGAAGATAGAAATTGTTTAATTTAGCTAATCGAGAGTTGTTTGGGTTATGGCAGCTTTTGCAATCAAGTGCTTCTTCGGCGGGGGCAACCATGTGGTTGATAGGCCAGTACATTTCGGTTTCAATAAAATCATATTTTCCGCTGTAGGGTAAGCCTACTATTTTCATTCCTTCTTCGGCCGCACGATTCCAATCAAAATCAGTCCAAAATGCACCGTTACCTTTTTTCTTATCCCAAAGTTTGGGTTGAATTAGAATCTTATTTACAGGATCATAAATTTGTTTTCCTTTGTGAATTTTAACGGGGATAATTTTTGAATTTGCGTCGTACGAGCCTTTTAGATCATTGATTTTAAGCGGAAGATTATCGGTGTTAATTTTATCACCAAGCAGGTAATGATCTGCAGTACCATTAAACCAAATATATTCGGGCTCAAGATTCTTGCCCCACTTGAAACTTCCTTTTATGGAAAGATAGGAGTGATTTCCGTCTGCGTCATTTACGTGATAAGGTTTATCGTCTTCGTTTAATTTTCCTGCTGTTGACCAGTCCCAATAAATTTTTGTGGCATTTGCTTTTGCATAAGTTGGAATGTGGCAAGTTTGGCAGGAGATTTTTTTGTAATGTGTATTTAATAATTCATCGGTATGCGGAGTTGTTGTGTGGCAAGCTTCACATTTGGCTCTGTCTTCATTTGTAGAGGATACGGAATAAAGTTGCCCTGTAATGTTGTGATTTTCGGTTTTATGGCAATCGATACAATCTAAATTTGCTCCATCTTCCGACATGTGGATATCTACTTTACGTGAACAAGTTAGTAATGCTTTTTCAAGATCGCCATGTTTAACATTATTGCCGCCACCACTAAAAAAGTGACAAGAACCGCAATTTTCATTAGTAGGTTTCCCGATGTTTTGGGCTACTAATGATAGATTTATATCCGGTTTAGGATAACCAGATTTGCCTTTTGCTTTTTTATAAGTACCCGAATTATCGTGACATACCAAGCAGTCGATTCTATTTTTATGTTTTTCAGCATATTTTTCGAATCTTAAATTTTTATCTTCAGTTGGTATTTCATCTGTCCATCCATATCCTATGTGGCATTTTGTGCATGTTCCTTCACTTCCTGCAATACCTATGCAAAAGTTATTCAGCAAGTTTATTTTACCCAAAACTTTTTCTTCTTTTCTTGTAGGAAGCGGATTTTTTCTTTCCCAAGTCCAATGAGATGATTTCATAATTTCTAAATGTCTTTTGTTATGACAAGTTAGACAAGCCGCAGTAACTTCTAGCGGGGATTTGAAATTCTGTTTTAGAATTTTGAATTTAGAGTGAACTGCGGCAGCTTCAGACTGTCCGAAAATGACAGTCTGAGCCAAGCATATTATAATTAATATTAATTTTTTCATTTAATAAATCTCCGGGATCAAACTTTTGGTTGTCTGATTTAGATTTAAATGCCTAAGTAGAATTGTAAAGTGAATACGTTATCCATATTTTCTTTAACCTCGTAGTTCACCATTATTCTGTTAATTGGATTGAAGTAATAACCGGTTGCAAAAGTAAGTCTTTTCATTTCGTTGGCATCAGTATCGGCTTTATATCTATCAATTCTGAGTCCTAATTCAACTTTTGGTAAAATTTTGTAAGAAGCGTAAGCATAAAAGCCATTCGGTTTTACTTCGGTTGTAGTGGTTTTATCGAAATTGGCAGTAATATATTCTGCCTGCAAAGCTAATTTCTTTGTATTAAATTTAGCTTGCAAACCGAAAGCGGTTTCGGATAGTTCGCCATTGGGACCGCCTTTACCGGAATATAAAGAAGCACCAAGATGGATTTTTTTCGGTAATTTTAATCCGGCATAAACTACTATATCTTTGTCATTATTGTTTTCAGCTTTGTTTGCACCTGCTCCGTTCATTATCATAACTTTGTATTCTAAGGATACGGATTTAGAAAATTTATGAGCACCAAAAACTTGCGCACCAACATCTCTGAAAGCATTTCCTGATGAGCCTAATTTTTTTACAATAGAGCCGGTTATAAAAGAAGGATTTGTAAATTTCCATTTCATTAATGATGGATAAGCTTCAATACCAAAAGGATATTTAAATTGTCCGACTCTGAATTTTAATGCTTTGGTAACTGTATATCCAACCCAAGCTTGCATAAATTTTGCCCCTTTTACGGCGTTATCGTGCAAATCAACCATTGCGTGGTAATCAATGTTTTTTAATAATTTACCTTTAACTATAAATCTGGCATGTTTCAGATTGAAGGTATTGTTAGGAGTTAGATTGTCATTGTCAATATATTGGTAATTGGATACGACCCATACCCCAATTTTGGGTAGCGGAATTTTTGCAGCGTTTTGTGCAAATGAAAATGAAATTAAAATAATTGAAAGGAGTATTAATTTGTAAAAACCTGACTTCATGTGATTCCTCTTATTTTAGTTAAAAAAGCTTTTATCTGATCAATCGCAAAAATTATTTTTGATTGGTATTCTCCAGATAATTTTGCTTTTTCGAAATAACTTAAAGAGGCTTCGGGGTTACAGTATAACCACAAAATTCCCAGTTGGATTTGAACATCTACGGATTCGGTACCATCTGTAATTTCAATTATTCTTTTAATTATTTCAGGGCACGGACAATCATCTTTTACAAGATCGGTAGAAGTAATAACCTGAATTTGCTGAGAAATAACTTGATTGAATAAATCCAAGGCTCTTTCAATTTTCCCATTTTCAGTGTAACAGATTATTAATTTCTTTTTGGCCAGCAAATTGTTTTCTTTCTGAAGAATACATTTTTCATATTCAGCTTCTGCTGCTACAAAGTTTCTTGCCATAAAATATTGATTTGCTAACATTTCGCTCATGTGATATTAACTCCAATTGTTATGCCATTAAAAAATAGTCTAAAAGAGAAAAAAATAGCGGAAAATGAACCGCAGTGTTTCAATTGTGAAACATATATATGAAACACGAAACAAAACGTTTCATAGATTTGAAACATTATTTTTCGAGAATTCCCAGTTTTTTCATTTTACGCCAAAGGGTGGTTCTTCCAATGCCTAGAAGTTTGGCGGTTTCAGATTTATTCCATTTTGTTTTTTCTAAAATTTCAAGAAGTTCAGACTTTTCATTTCCCGAACTTTCGTATATGTTAAATTTATTTGCTGAAATCGGTTTGCTTTCTTTTAATCGGGCAGGGAGTATTTCTTTTGTTAGGATATTTCCGTTGGCTCTTACAATTGCAAATTCTATTGTATTTTCCAACTCTCTTACATTACCCGGCCATTTATGATTCGATAAAATTTCAATTGTATCGTCAGCCATTTTATGAATATGTTTATTATAAATTAGGTTAAACTTTTTTATGAAATATCTTGCAAGAGGTATTAAATCTTCTATTCGCTCTCTTAAAGGAGGTATTTTTATTTGAATAACATTTAATCTGTAATAAAGATCTTCTCTGAAAGTGCCGTTATACAAAGCTTTATCGATATCCACATTTGTAGCTGCAATAATTCGGGTATCAATTTTTCTGCTTATTGATTCACCGATTCTTTCAAAGGTTCCTTCCTGCAAAACTCTTAGTATTTTGGTTTGCATCTGAAGTGGCATTTCAGCAATTTCATCAAGAAAAATTGTTCCCCGGTGGGCCATTTCAAAGCGTCCTTTTCTATCCTGAAAAGCGTCGGTGAAAGCACCTTTTACATGTCCGAAAAGCTCACTTGGTAAAAGATGTTCCGAAAAAACCGAACAGTTTACTTTTATATAAGTATTGTTTTTTCTGTTGCTTGTTTGTTTTACGGCATTTGCTACAAGTTCTTTGCCGGTGCCCGATTCACCGAGAATTAATACAGGGGCATCGGAATTTTTTACATCTTCAATCAGAGAGAATATCTCTTTCATTTTTTTGCTGATGCCGATTATTCCATGAAATGAATCGCCGGTACCTAATTCCTTTTTTATTGTTTTCAGTTCCGTTATATCGTGAAAGGATAAAATACCGCCTATTGGTTCATCGGTTTCATCGTATAGAACAGAAGAGTTTACTTTTAAATGAAACGGAGGTTTTCCCGAACGGTTTATTTTTATTTCTTGCCCGAAAACATTTTTGCCTGATTTTAGTGCGTCGGCAATAGGGCAATTATTAAAGCATCGGCTCGAAGGAAGAATATATCGGCAAAAACTGCCGACAATTTCTTCTTCGCTAAGGCCTAAAATTTTATAAGCAGCTTTGTTAACAAAGTTAATTCGGAATTCTTTGTCAACCGTAATTACTCCTTCGCCAATTGAATCTAAAATATGTTCTTTTAGTTTATCGTTGAGCGCCATTCCATAAAATCTTGGTTTTGAATATTTAATAAAGATAATAATTTATTTTATGATATCAAATGAATTAGGTTTTATGAACCTGATTCAAAATTTGCGCTCGGTTGCTTTAGTAATAATCAGAATTACTGAAAATTAGTTGTATCTTATATTTATGGCATTTTATTTATACTTTTATTCTCCGTTTTGCTTAATTAAAAACTATAAATTATTTTTCCGTAAACCATATCGTTTTTATTAAATTGTCCGAACTGACCTTTGGTCCCTGTAAAAATGTTAGCACCGAACTGAAGATTTATGCTGTCTGAAAAATCATATAAAATTCGCGGGCGCAATAGTGCATCGTCGTATTCAAAATCGTAGTACATGAAAAATTCAAAATCCAAGGTTTCATTCAACGTTGAATAGCGTGCAAGTAGTGTTGCCATATTATTATACTGATCTTTGAAAAACGGATTGGGTTTAATAGTAGTTTCATAATCTATAATTGCTTTTTGTATAAACTGCATGCTTAGGTTTATGCCAAATAAATTAAAATCAGTGCCTAGCATAAAATGCAAGTAATCTTTTTGCACTAACCCGCTGTTGATTTGCGGCGTAATAGTATTAAAATATTTACCGAAGTAATATGCAGCCTCTCCACGAAAAACAAATGGCCCAAGCGTTGAGCTGAAACTGCCGCCGACAAGTGAAAGTCTTTTATATTCGGGGGTGATATTCAAATTCATTCCTCCCGAACCGTTTGGAGTAAAAGATGAATATAAAGTAGGATCATCGTCCCACATATAACCACCCATAATTTCGAAATCCACATATTCGGTTAGCGCAGAATATTTTAGAAAAATTTCACTGTTTTTAAGCGAGGAAGAAACTTTTTGCTTGGAATAATTGAATATGGGCTGAACAGGGAAATTCGGCTTAATTGACCAAACCGAATTTTGATTCGGGTATTTGGTGGGAGTGAAAACCGGCAACCAAACAATTTCAAGTGTATTGTTACCGATATAATAATCAAATTTTGCACCTATTACACCCATTCTTATTTCATCGAATTCAGGAAGTAAGAATTCGTAAAGGTTTTTTGGAGAAACAATATCGGTAATGAAAACACCATCGGCTTTTCCCCAAACAATTTGTTGTTTTCCAACTCTTAGATCAAAATTATCAAAATAAAGATCGAGATATGCTTCGCGCATTTGGAAAATTATGCTATCGGCATAATTATGATAAATTAAAGGATTAACCTTGAAAGCGGCATTGTCTAATCTTTTTTCAAAATTCAGATTAAATGTATTTTGAAGAATTACGAAATCAGTAGAACCGTTACCAATTAACATTCCAGAATAATTTCTAACATATCCGGAAAAATCAAGATTTTGCGCCAACATTGTTTGTGTAAATAGTAAAATTCCGAATAATCCGATGCGTGCAAATAATCCGATGCGTGCAAATAATCCGATGCGTGCAAATAATCCGATGCGTGCAA
>CAZCBD010000015.1:0-11621 GCA_964496755.1 uncultured Melioribacteraceae bacterium | reverse complement strand
ATAATCCGATGCGTTTTGTTATTTGTTTCATCATAATCCTCTTGTCATCATTCTTTCGGTAAATTTCGATTTGGGTATATTGGTATTAATTTTAATGTTTGTTAATTCCATAACCGTTTTATGTTTTTTCTGGACATTATTCATTGTTGTGTGTGTTATAATTAAGAATCCGTTTATTTTTTGGTATTTATTAACGGTTAAGGTTTTTAAATATTCGCCGTCTTCGTCATAGAATTCTTTTTTTAACCCAATCCATTTGTCCTTAATAATCCAAGTAATTGTTTTCGAGTACATATAATCTTCGTCTTTCGGAATACTTTCAACTACATAATAATTTTCACCGTCAATTTTTTCTTCACGTAATAGTTTGTGAGTATCATCTGTTGGTTTTCTGTCGCCCAAATCGTCGTAAGTAAAATCCGATCCCATAAAATAATCGCCTTTACTGTCGCTCGAAATACGTTTTGTTTTTTTCAAAGCCGGTAAGTAAATCCATTGGTCATCATTTTTGCCTTCTTCATCGTAGCTCCAATTCATAAACGAAGTATTTTTAACATCGGCCGGCGAAACAAAAAACATAATCTTTTTTTCAACTTGGCCGAAATCTCGTGAAAATTGTTTGATTTTACGCACCCTTTCGTTGCCGCTGGAATTAATCAAAATCATTTTTAAATCGGCACTCATATCGTTGCCAACCGGACGGTTATAAACCTTTTCAATTATTTGCAAGCCTGTTATTTGTTGTGCAAAGCTGGCAATATTTGTAGTTAGAATTAATGCAAATAATATTGTTAATATTTTCATTGTTTTCATTTTTAATCCTCCTGTTACGACTTAATTTTCCGAAGTTGAAGAAAGCCGAATTTATTTTTCCGAAATAATTTTATTTTTGAAATAAATGTTTGATTTATATAATAAAATCACCATTATTGTAAGTGTTCCCAAAAAGCTGATAAACATATTTAACGAAACCAGAAAACCAAGTTCTCTGTTGGGTGGGAATACCGAAAAAAGCAACACAAGAAATCCTGCAATTACAACTACCGCATTGAACATAATAGCACGTCCGGAATGAGCCATAGTTTTTTTAACGGCTAAGTTTTTATCTCCGCCGGCGGCATTAAGTTTATATTGCTCAAGAAGATGAACTGCATAGTCAATTCCGATTCCGATTGCAATACTGGAAAGTAGAGCAGTGGTTGAATTAAGTGGTATCCCGAACCATCCCATAATTCCAAAGCTTATAAGAGCGGTAATCATTATTGGTACGGAACCGATTAAACCAAGTTTAATGTTTTTAAACATAATTGAAAGCAAAATAATTACTATAAAAAGAGACATTATTAAACTGATTATTTGTCCCTCAAGAATTAGATCTGTAAATACCAAGGCTTTATAACCTGAACCTGCATAATTCATGGTTATGCCTAATTTTTCAAAGTCGCTTTTAAAACTTTCAATTTGTACTAATGTAGTATTTATTGCTTTTGAATTATCACTTTTCAGTTGAAAGGTTATATTTGCTTTATTGTAGCTTTCGGTAACTACTTTCCATAAATTATCCGGATCGCCCGACATTTCATAAAGCAGAAGATATTGAGCAATTAAATCTTGATTGTTCGGAATTTTGTTATATTCCTCTTTATCTGCGTGCATTACTTTATTCATTCTTTTTAAATAATCCGCCAAAGAAAAAGTGTTGCCAACAACTTGTAAATTATTATCAATTGTGTTTTGCATTTTGTCTATGAGGCGAAGAATTTTAGGATTTTTAAAAGCATTTTTTTGATTGCTATCTAATATTAAGTTGATTGTTGAAGTGCCGCCAAAATGTTCATTTATAAATTTATCGGTTAAAACAATATCGCTTTCTTTTTCAAATTTATCGAGAAAACTTGAATTGATCCAAACTTTAGACATTCCGAAAATTGAGATGGCAACAATTATTATTGTTGCAAAAATTGTTATGTGTTTGTGCTTTAAAACTTTTTCCGCCACATTATAGGCAAATTGATCGGAATGCTGTTTTTTTTCTTTTTTCTCCTTGAATTTTGGTAATCCGAAAACCATAATCCCTGCCGGAATTAGTACCAATGAAAAAAGCATTGCTACCATTACTCCGAATGCAGTGAAAATACCAAAGTATTTAATGGGATAGACTTCCGATGTTAATAATGATATAAAACCAACAGCAGTAGTTACTGAAGTCATTACAACCGGAGACCACATATTTTTTATCATGTCTTTTACGGCATCAAGTTTTGAAGCATTCCGATTTTTTCTCATAAAAAGATGAAGATGACTATAAAGGTGAATTCCATCGGCAACTCCAATTGCAATCAGCATTACCGGAATCATTGTTGAAACCGCATAAATCGGGATGTTTACAAGTGCCATTAAACCAAAAGCCCATATCGTACTAAAGAAGACCACAAGCATTGTAAAAAGAACGCTTTTCCAGCTTCGCAATGTTAGATATAAGACAAGTGTAATTACAAGCAAAACAATAGGGACCATTTTTTTCATATCAGCCGGGCCCAATAAGGCCATTGTTCCTTCTACGATGGGGCGTCCGGCAACATGGAGCTTATTGTTCGGAGTTTCATATTCCTTTGCAATGTCAAGAATTTCACGATAAAATTCTTGTGAAAAAACATCGTCGTTTATGGCAGCTATAATTACGGTAACGGTTTCATCAGTGGAAACCAACCTGCCGAAAACCATTTCGTTTGATTCAACTTTTTGCTTCAATTCATTAAGCTTTTTTTCCGTCTTCGGAACTTTTTTGTAGAAAGCTTTAACATCCATTCCGTCTTCGGTGCCTACAATATTATCTGCCGTGTAAAGCGATGTTACATCGGCTTTTTCAATTTGTTTTAATTTTTGTAATCGCTTAGTAAGTTTTTTTACAATATCCAAAGTTTCGGAATTGTAAATTCCGCTTTTGTTTTCGATGGCGATGATAATACCGTCTTTAATGTTAAACCACTTTTCGGATTTATCGCTATAAATAAAAGCAGGATGATCTTCGGGCATGTACTTATCGAGATTTGTTTCCATTCTGGTATTCTCTTTCATAGGGAAAATGAACATAATTGTAATAAGGAGAATTGCCCCTAAAACCAAATATGGAATTTTAAGAAGTTTGTTTAATATTTTATTCATTTAATTTTTCCTGTATATTTGTTAATATTCACTAACATTGTCGATATTTTTTTTTATTTTTTAATCATTTTTTTAAGTGCGGCAAACATTTTTTTTCCTTCTTTTTGTAAATCGAAATTATATTTGCCCAATTCCCATTTTTTTACAAGTAACCTTAATGAACCCATAATCATAATTGCGATATGAATGCTTTGAACATCGTCCCTTATTTCGTTTGCTTTCTGACCGGCTTTAATTATTTGACGAAACATTTCTTCATTTAAAGCTACTAAGTCGGCAATTTTTTGCGATAATTTTTCATCATTCTTAAATATTTCATCCGAAAAAATTACAGAAACAAGCTCCGGAGTCTGATCGAATTTAGCGAAATATCCGTTGAAAATAAAATGTATCTTTTCAATAGCGGATTTGCTTTCGAGCATCATTAGCTCGGAAATATTAGGCATTAAAGATTTGAAACTATCAAGTATTGCAATCAAAATAGCGGTTTTATTTTTAAAATGTCTATAAATAGCCGGTTCAGTAACATTTATAGCTTTGGATAAATTTTTAATGGTTAATCCTTGGATACCTTTTTTTGCTATTAAAGTAATAGCTGTTTTTATTATTTCGTTTTGTCTGTCTGTCATTTGATTTATATTGTTAGTTAGTATTTACTAACAAAGATAATAAAAAAAAACTCTTTGTCAAGAAAAAAATAATAAACCTTAAACTTAGTGAAATGGACTTTTTAGTGAAATGGACTTCCGTAATAGCAAATATGATCTGTGTGGTAATGTAAATGAAGATACCATTAAAAATCTGATATCAATTTGTGCATTCGTGGCAAGGTGTTCTTTTAAAACAGCTATCGAATAACTAAGTGATTTCCCACTTGCATTATGAACATAAGTTCATTATATTTGCGTACATATAAATTATATGTAGTCTATATAAAAATAAATTACGGAGGTGTTATTATGCCAAGAGGAGATAGGAGAGGTCCTGAAGGTGCCGGCCCAATGACCGGAAGAGGATTTGGCTATTGTTCCGGAAGCGGTCGCCCCGGGTATCTTGAAGAAAGTGGCTATGGTCGTGGTCGTAGCGGTGGTCGCGGTTTGCGCAGAGGAATCGGCTTTGGCGGCGGAAGAGGATACGGCTATTTTTCACAAACAGCCGTGACCTCGGTTTCAGAAAAAACATTAATCGAAAATGAAATGAATACCTTAAAGGATCAATTGGAATCTCTAAACAAGAGATTATCCGAGATTGAAAAGAAAGATTAATGTTAAATGATAATAATCAATTAAAAATGGCTGTGCTTTAAAAAAGTGCAGCCATTCTAAATAGAAGCTATTCTAACTATTATATATAGAGAGGTAAATGTGACTTTAAAAATTGCTTTTGCAACAGATGACGGAAAAAATTTTATTGATAGACATTTTGGTGATGCCAAATTTTATGAAATATATAAAATCTCCGATTCGGAAATTGAGCTAATATCGAGAATTGAAAATACTTCACCCGAAGAAAAAAAACACGCAGATGAAAATAAAGCAAATAAAATTGTTGAGATATTAAAACGGCAGAACGTTAAAGTAGTAGTAAGCAAAGTTTTTGGTCCAAACCTATACAGAATAAAGAAAAAATTTGTTTGCGTTATTGTTGATGACGAAAAAATTGAAAATGTTGCAAACACTATTCAAACGAAAATCAATTTATTAAATGCGGAATGGGAAAAAGGGGAAGAGAGGACCTATATTAATTTTAGAAAATTAAAAAGTGAAAGTTAATTAAAAAGTAAATAGTTAATTAAAAAGCGAATAATTAATAAAAAATCACTTTTGCTTTAAAATTAAAATTTGTGAAGTAATTTCCAAATCATTGGTTTCGGTTAGTATTTCGAAATCCGAATTTCCGATTAATCCTTTTAATCCGCCATTATGTTCAAAATTTTTAAAATTACGGTAATGATTTTTTCCGGCAAAAAACTCAACCATTTCATTTAAAATTGAACGAAATGTCTTTGGTCGAGGAATAGTATAATCTGCAATAATTAAAGTATCCGATATTTTAGCCATTGAATTTAGTATGGAAATACGTTTGTTTTCAGGTACTTCGTGGATTACGTAAGTCATAATTGAATAATCGAATTTTCTATTCGTATTCAGCACAAAACTTTCAATATCAGTGTTAAAAAATTCAATTTGTTTATTTTTAATATTCTTTTTTGCCCGAAGTATATTTTTAATAGATGGGTCTATTCCGATATAACTTTTGTATTTGTTTGCCAACCGGTAAGATAACCTACCGGTTGCACAACCAACATCAATGATAGTAGAGTCGGGTTTTATTAAACCGTTTATTGTTGTATATAAGCTATCCTGATTAGGGGCTATGAATTTTTCGTAAAAAAAACCATCATACCAATGCGAAACAATATTTTGTTGCCTGAATTTCAATTAATTTCTCCTATTCTTTTGCTGCTAAATTCAACTTAATTTTTTTTTAAGTTCATGAATATAATCGGCGGCACTTAAAGCGGCTGTAGTGGCATCACCAACAGCAGTTGTAACCTGGCGATATTTTTTTGCAATTGAATCGCCTGCAGCAAAAACACCCGCAATGTTTGTGGACATTAATTGATTTACAATAATTTCCGATTTTTCATTTAGATTAATTAAAGCCTCGAATTTTTTTGTGTTTGGTACATACCCTACAAAAATAAATACACCGTCAATATCTTTATGAGTAATTTCTTTTGTGCGTTGGTTTTCAATTTTCACTCTGTTTAATTTTTCTTTGCCCAAGAATTCAATAATTTCCGATTCCATTATAAAATCAATTTTCGGATTATTTTTTGTTTCGCTCACATAATGTTCGAAAGCTTGAAAATGATCGAACTGATGAACTACAGTAACTTTTGAGGCATAAGTTGTAAGAGAAACCGCTTCTTCCAAAGCTGAATTTCCGCCACCAACAACAATTATTTCTTTATCTTGAAAGAAATCTCCATCGCAGGTTGCACAATATGAAATACCTTTTCCTTTAAATTCCTTTTCGCCGGGTACGTTTAATGCTCTGGGTTTGCCTCCGGTTGTTATAATAATTGCATCGGCAGTGTATTCTTCGGAGTTCGATAATTTGATTTTTTTTATCGGTGATTTTAATTCAATAGTATCAACGGTAATATTCGATTTAATAGTACATCCGAACTTTTGTGCTTGCAATTTCATGTTTCGGGCAAGTAAGTATCCGCTGATATTTTCATATCCCGGATAATTTGCAATTTCGTGTGTTAGTACCATTTGTCCGCCAACAGTACCTTCATTTAAAATTAAAGTGTTTACTTTTGCTCTGGATAGATAAATTCCGGCTGTAAGCCCGGCCGGTCCGGCACCTAAAACTATTGCATCAAAATGATTCTGCATATTAATCCTCACATTAATAAAATAAAAACGGTTCAAATATAAATTTGAACCGTCTATTAGATTTTTAAAATACTTCTTTTAATATTGTTTCAACTTGATCTTTTGTTTGTATACTTGAAGTAGCTTTCACAACTTTTCCGTTTTTGTAATACACGGTGAAAGGTAAGCCGGTAAATGCACTGCATTCGGGTAAATTTCTAATTACCGCAGCATCAGGTATGTCAAATTCCATATCAAAGAATTTTACGTTTTTATATTCGTCTTTTAATTCATCCATTACGTCGTAAACCGGTAAGCACATTGGGCCCATTCTACCGCAACAAATCATTACATTTTCGTTTTCA
The DNA here is from genome assembly GCA_964496755.1 of uncultured Melioribacteraceae bacterium. Lineage (GTDB taxonomy): Bacteria > Bacteroidota > Ignavibacteria > Ignavibacteriales > Melioribacteraceae > CAZCBD01. Next base: position 4,702 of record CAZCBD010000015.1, on the reverse strand, counting down.
TTAATTACTTTTGCATGTTCATCTTTGCTTAAAATATGGGGTAAATTTGTTTGTAACATTTTTTTGTCCTTATTTTTTTAAAATTCATATGATGTGATGTAATTAAATTTTAATAGATTCAGAAATTATTTTTACCTTTTTATGAGCTTAATAAAATATTTGATTCAAATTTTGATCTAACTTTATTAAGTTAGACTTGCATAAAAAGGAGAATTGAAAATGAAAAAGATAGGTATAATTATTTGTGACAGATATAAAAGTTGTGCCGGCGGAAAGTGTTTCCGAGCAATGAAAAAAAGAGAAGGAGCATTTGAACTTTACAAAAATGAAGAAGTTGAATTGGTGGGCTATACAACTTGCGGCGGTTGTCCGGGAGGCAATATTGAGTATGCCCCCGAAGAAATGAAAAATAACGGTGCGGAAATTATTCACTTGGCAACCGGCTTTGTTGTTGGTTATCCTCCTTGTCCTTATATCGAACAGTTTAAAAAATTTATTCCGGAAAAATATGATATGGAAGTTGTGATTGGAACTCATCCTATTCCTCAAAAATATTTTTTAACTCATCAGAATTTGGATACTTGGAAAGATTCCGAATGGACTGAAATTAATAGGAATGTTTTAACCGACGAGAGAACTCGTTTGGATTATGATTAATTATTTCGGATTATTTTATGCAAAAAAGAAAACCTGTTTATTATCATCCTGACTTTGTAACCAATGTTGAATTTTACGGGCAAGAGGGAGTAAAAAGATATTGGTTAAAGATTGAAATAGATAAATCGAAAAAAGAAACAATTGTTGTGATATTAAAAAATCCGAGCAGAGCAACCAAAAGAGTTTCCGATAAAACCGTTTTTAATGTTACAAACTATATTAAGTTTAATGTAAACGGCTATCCCGAATTAAGTAATATTGGTAATATCGTAATTCTAAATTTAATTCCTAATTACGAAACATATTCGGAAAATCTTAAGAAACTGAATGAAAGTATTATAGATAAAGAAAATTTAAAGTTTATAGATAAATTTTCCAAAGAAAATAAAAGAATAATAATAGCTTGGGGAAATGCACCAAAAGGATTGGAAAAAGATTATTTTGACCTTAAAAATTCTACACTTGAAATACTTAATAAAAATAAAAATTCTATTTTTTACGTTGATAAAATTTCAAAATCCGGTAATCCGAAACACGGACAAATTTGGGCATATAAAAATGAATTGAAGAAGTTTGATTTGAGGTAGATATAAAAGTATTAAAACTAAATAGTTTAAGGAAAATAGCTTTTCTTCATTTAATATTTGTAGCCGGTCTTTTGGGACAAACAAATGTAAATGGAAATATTAAAAATAAAATACAGGCACAAAATGTTTTAATTTTGCAGTCAATCAAAAAAAAAGATACGCTTTCGCTTGCACGGGCACACTACAAATTAGGGAAAATATTTGATTATTCGGGGAAAAGAGATTCGGCTCATTATCACTTTGAACTTGCCTTGGAATTGGCTAATAAAATCGATAATAATAAAGCCATTGCAATTATAGGCAATTCGTTGGCAAGCGTTTATAGTATTGACGGGTTGCATAAAAAATCAATATCTATTTATGAGAATGTTGTGTATCGGTTTTTGCAAGCAAAGGATACTTCTCATGCAGCAGATGTTTTGTTGAATTTGGCTTCCGAGTATTTTGATTTGGGTAATTATGAAAAAGCTTTGCAGATTGATTTAAAAGCTTTGCAACTGAAAGTTGAAAGTAATGATTCAACAAATATTGCGGCCTATTATCAAAAAATCGGACACGTTTTTGAAATACTAAAAAATAAAAACAAACAAAAAGAGTATTTATTTATTGCATATAAATTGTCTAAAAATCCTAAATATGCCGATTTTTATATACGAATCGGAATATTAAATGATTTAGCAGGCTTTTTTGTTGCAGAAAAGCAAGAGGAAAAGGCAAAAAAAATTTATACGAATATTTTATCTGAAAGTAAAAAACAACATTATCTGCGTGGCCAATCAGTTGCACTTTCCAATTTGATTCCGATATTAAAAAAAGAAAAAAAATTAAAACTTGCTTTGGCGTATTGTGAAAAGGCTCTGAAAATAAATGAGGAATCAAAAAATATTAGGGGAGTTATCTATAACTTAATAGAGCTTTCCAAATTACTTATCCCTTTTTCGGAATATAAAAAGGCCGAGCATAATTTAAATAGAGCTGTTTTTCTTTCAAAAAAATATCATTTCCCCGAAGAGCTTCTTAAATGTTACAAAATCTTAACCGAATTACATAGCAAAATCCAGTCATTTAAAAAAGCATTTAAATATCAAAAAAAATATTTAGAATTAAAGGACTCGGTTTCAAATACTTTAATAAAAAATAAAATTTATGAACTTGAAACTAAATTTCAGACTGAAAAAAAGGAACATCAAATTGATTTATTAAATAATAAAAATATAATTCAGCAAAAAGAAATTAAAAGTAAAAACAGAATAATTTTTCTTATCGGCTTACTTTTGCTTGTTATAATTTTTGCAATTATTCTTTTTATTAGGCAAACCAAATTAAAAACAGAACTTAGCATTACAAATTTGCAACAAAAAATGCTTCGTGCTCAAATGAATCCTCATTTTATTTTTAATGCACTAATTTCAATTCAAGGTTTTGTATTGAGTAATAAAAAACTTGAAGCTTCAGATTATTTGTCTGATTTTGCTTCTTTAATGCGTTTAATTCTTGAAAGTTCTCGAAAGGAATTTATTACTTTAAAACAAGAAATAGAAATAATTAATTATTACACACAATTGCAACTTATTAGATTTAACAATGGTTTTACTTATTCGGTTGAAATAGATGAAAGTATTAATCAGGAAAAATTGCTGATTCCTCCGATGATTTTGCAACCTTTTATTGAAAATGCAATCGAACATGGTTTTAAGGATTCAGAAATAAAAAACAAAAGACTTTTGATTATTTATAAATTGGAGTTGAAAAATTTAGTAATTATAGTTGAAAATAACGGAAAAGAATTAAAGAAAAATATTCCGAATAAAAACCATAAATCCTATGCAACTGAAATTACGAAAGAACGATTGTATGCAATAAAAAAACAGTATCAAAAAGAGATTAAATTTACAATTGCAGATTTATCAGAGGATGAAAAAAAATCAGGCGTACGAGTTACGTTAAAAATACCCGAAGAATTAACAATTAGGCAAGAAGATGATTAAAGCAATAATAATAGATGATGAAAAAAATGCACGTGATGCAATCGCCAATCTTCTAAAAGAATGTTTTAAGAATATTAAAATTGTGGCCGAAGCAGATAATGTTAAAGATGGAATTATTCAAGTTCAAAATAATTCTCCCGATTTACTTTTTTTGGATGTAAATTTAACAGATGGTACCGGTTTTGACGTTTTGGCAAAAACCGATTACAAAAAATTGAAAGTAATTTTTATTACGGCACACGAAGAATATGCAATTAAAGCAATTAAATTCAGTGCTTTTGATTACATATTGAAACCGTTTAAGTCAACCGATTTAATTGATTCGGTAAATCGTGTTTTAAAAGAAAAGATAGATCAAAATTACGCACTGAAATTTGACGCCATTTTTTCGAATTACAACAATTCTTTTCCCGAATTGCAAAAAATTGTTTTAAAAACAGCCGAAAAAATTCACTTGGTAAATATTAAAGACATTATTCACTGCGAAGCGGATAATACTTATACCGTTTTTTATTTAAGTTCAGGAAAAAAAATTATGGTTTCAAAAACCATAAAAACTTTCGAAGAAATGCTTTCGGGGCATGGTTTTATGCGGGTTCACCAATCGCATTTAATAAATCTTAATTATATTCAACATTATGATAAAACCGAAGGCGGAGTGCTGGTTATGTCTAATAATACTACCGTTCCGGTTTCTAATCAAAGAAAACCGATGTTGCTAAAGTACTTCAGTTCTTTATAATGATTTTAATAAATGGCGATATTATAAAATCTAAATTCTCCAAACTCTGTTTCGGAACAGGGGTTTGCTAATTAATTACGGCTGAATTCTTTTCTTTAAAACTAAACTCACTGTTAATTTTTACTTTTAGGTTACATTTTATAAAAAAGGAGTAAACTATGAAAAAATTAACAGTACTATTTTCAGCATTCGTTTTAGTTATATCATTAAGCAGCAATCTTTCTGCGCAGAATTTAAGTGCCGGTGCAGGGGTGCATTATGCTACAAGTTTAAACAATATTGGAATTAGCATTAACGGTAACTATAAATTAACAAAAAAGATACATTTGGCAGCTTCATATATTTATTTTCTTGAAAAAGATTTGGTAAACTGGTCGGCATTAGATTTTGACGGGCATTACATATTTAGCGAAAATTCAGGAATGCAGATTTATGGAATTGCAGGTTTGGGATTTACTTTTACCTCTATTGAAGTACCGGGCTATAGTTTTGGTGGTATTTCCGCAGGTTCTACCAACTTAACGGCAACAAACTTCGGCTTAAATTTAGGTGCCGGTTTGCATAAAAAATTATCAAAAAATTTAAACCTTTTTGCAGAAGCTAAATATGCGATTTCTGATGGTAGCTATCTTAAAATAGGTGCAGGCGTCTTATACAATTTCTAATTTGTTAATGGCTTTCTTGATTATTTATTATTGCTTAAAATAATTGTAAAATAATTTCGGAAG
>CAZCBD010000014.1:0-25744 GCA_964496755.1 uncultured Melioribacteraceae bacterium | reverse complement strand
TGTTATTAGTTTTTCTAATATCGTTTTTGCAAAATCATCTTTGTTTTTATCAACAAAGATTTTCTTTGTTTGTTTTTTATTTAACTTATTTTTTTTAGCACTTGTAGTATCTTGTGCATTTAAAGAAATAGCTAAAAAGAAAAACATTAAAAAAGTTAATATGTAATTTTGAAACTTCATCTAATTCGTATTCTATTTATTTCTTTTTTTTATCAATTTACTAAAAATACATTTAACAGCAAATAGAGTAGGCGCACAAAGTGCGCCTTTAGTTTTACCACTTTCCGTGTCCGTTGTGTTTTCCATTATGTTTTTTGTGTTTCATCCAGCGCCATCTTCCTTTGCCATGTTCAAAGGCTGAGTTCACTACTTCATCAAAATATTCTTGAGTTATTAATGTTGGGGTATATTCAATTCCCATACGTGTTGCCACTTTATAAAATGCTCTTAAATGATTATGCGATGCCATTAATAAGTATCCGTATACTTTTAATAAATCTTCATTTTGAAATTTTGAAATTGCATCTTCCAAATCGGCAATATCTTTTTCTTCAATGTAAAGGGCATTATAAATTGCAGAAGCTAAACTATCCGAACCCGATAAAATTAATTGATCATATAATGCTTTTAAATCCTGGTTTGTGAAAGCTCCTTCTTCTTCAATAAACGGATCGGTTAGTCCGTATTTATCTAATAACAATTTTATTGCCAAGGTATGATTATTTTCACTTCGGGCTATTCTTGTAAACGGATGAAGATCCCAAGTCCGATAATATGCTAAGTAAACATCTCTGGCTAGTTTTTCTTCTTCGCGCATAAATTGTAAATTTTCCGCTTCTTCGGGTGTTAAGCTTACGGAATCGGTTAAATTGGCTTTCATCAATTCAAGATTAACTTCTGTTGCACCTTCGGCATCTACTGTTGTAATATCATTATTAATATTCTCTTCTGCAAACGGATCATTCGGAATACTTCCGTTATCTTGACATGCAACTGTAAAAATCAAAATTGCAGCAAGTATGATTAATTTTTTCATTTTACTTCTCCTTATTGTTAATGTGTTTTTAATAATCTTCTATCACATTAGCAAAAACGTGCCAACAAAAAAAAGCTGAAAATCATTGATGATTATACTTTTTTTTATTTTCGTTTTAATTTCTCTACACACAGGGCGAAGCTTTCGACATTTGCGTCGAAAAAAAATATTTATTTTAACCGGAAACACATTTAGGAAAACATCTTGCTAATAGTAATTGAGTAGAATAATAAATTATAGGTATTCTTATTTCTTTCGCCCTTTAGCATCGCACCCTTAAAGTTCTAATATCAAATGTTAATTTGGTTCGAAACTTTAAGGGTGTGTGCATATATAGTTGCATCATTTTATGAAAATAACTGTTTTATCAAATTTACAAATTTAATTAAAATGTGGATCTATTGAATATTAAAGGAAATACCTCCGTAAATCATTGTCCCATACAAAGGTGCATAAATAAAAGCAGCATCATCCAAATATTTTTCATCTTGTATATAGTTAAATATATTATTGACTCCTACCGAAATCTTATATTGATTAATTTTTTTTGAAACGCGTACATTAAAAAGCATAAAAGGATCGGTTTTTTTTATTTTTGATAAATCTCCAACAGATGGATCAATATCTTCATTGTAATAATCAATATACATACTACCTTGATAGTTGCTCGTCAGTACAAAACTCCATGTACCGGGATTATATTCGCATTTCAAATTTCCTGTAGTTATCGGGAATCTGGAAATATACTTACTATCCTTTTCATATTGCGTTCCACGCCAATCATCTCGTATATTTTTGTACTCGCCCTGATTATATGTAAAATCAACTCCCAGCTCCAGATTTCTGGTAAGATTTGCCATTACCGACAATTCAATGCCTTGAACAAAAGCATCGTCAATATTTCTCCATTGATAATCATAACCCAATGCAGCAATAGATATATCAGCATCAGTAAAAGCGATCTTATCTTTTAAATCTGTGCGAAAAATATTCGTACTTATTCTAATGTTTTTACCATAATAATCAGCAGATAAATTATAGCTTGATGATTTTTCCGGTTTTAGATTGGAGGATTTCCAAACCCTCGGAGATCCACTGCACAAGTGCAAATCTTCGGAAAAACCATATGGTGCACGAAAACCCGTACCTGCATTGGCTCTAATAGTAATTTTATCGGAAACAGTATATTTAAGTGCTATTCTGGGATTTAGACTTGTTGCATTGAAATCTGTTTTGGGAAAAGTAGCATTATCAAAAACTTGCCCATCAGCACTATAAGATTCACTGGAATAATGATAGTCAATTCTAATACCCGGCACAATTGTCAGTTTTTCATTTACATTCCATTCGTCTTGCAAAAAGGCTCCGAATTCTCGTGCCGATTTATCGCTTGTTGAGCGATATGATTTTCCCATATGCATGCTTTCCGGATTCACTATAACATACATACCGGATTCTTCTAAATTATCAAAATTAGACTGAAGACCTATAAGGAAATTGTGACGATAGATTGCAGTGGCAAATGTTAATGTGGCACTGAATGAATTTTCATTTGCCAAATAAGGGCGCATATCCCGCAAATCCGGAACATTACCATTGTGTGTCTCCATGTAATCGGCAAGATACGAATCATTTGTGGCATCGCGTTTATGATTAATATACGTCAAATTAAAGTTTATCTCCGAATTGGTTTTTATCGGTTTTTTATAACTTATCTCGCCTTTGTATCGTTTGGTGGTAATATTTTCCGTTCCGTCCGTAAGCGGATTTCTGTAATAATCATTAGTCATTGTACCGCCCATTCGTTTCTCAAAAACCGACTTACCTCGGATAATCATTTTATCATCGTTAAAGAGAGCATTATTAATATAAAGCCCAAATCCGACATTTGTCAGGGAACTGGCAACTCTATCCGATATTCCATCCTTTTTTTTCACTTCATCTCTAGATTTCCCGGGGCCAGTTTCATCAATAGCATCTCCCGTAACATGTTGAGCCATTATATTAAGACCAATATTTCCTTTTTCATTTCGAAGTGCTGATGAAACACTGTATTTATTAGTATTATAATTACCAAATTGCAAATCGACTTTGATTGACGGCTCAAATGAAGGTTCTTTTGTTATAATATTGATAGCACCTGCTACAGCACTGCTACCGTAAAGAGCAGAACCGGCACCTTTAACAACTTCAATTTGCTCAACATCAACCGTACTTAATTGCTGCAAACCATATACTGCAGCCAAACCGGAATAAACAGGCTGTCCGTCTATCAAAATCTGGGTATGCTCTGATCCAAGCCCCTGCATACGTACCATTGTAAAATTACAATATTGACACTGATTTTCTACACGTACTCCCGGCATACCGTCCAAGGCTTCATAAATATTAGATGCATTCTTATTTTCAATTTCATGCGTAGTGATAACTTCTGTTCTGACGGGAACATCCTTTATATAATGTTTTGTTCGGGTACCGGTAACAACAACTCGTTCCAACTCCAACACATCTTCTTCCAAAACAAAAAAAAGATTAACAGCTTTGCCTTTTTCCATTACAATCTGCTTTTCTTGTGATTTGTATCCAATAGCTTGTGCTACAATTGTTAAGTTTCCTAGCGGTAAATTTGCCAGTTTGAAGTGCCCCGTTCCATCTGCAGCTGTACCAATATTCGTTCCTTTAACAATAATATTCGCGTACGAAATATGTTCGCCCGTAGCTTTCGATTTAACATCACCAAAAAGCATTGCATCTGTTTTTTCTTGTGCAATCATACTAATATTGCATCCTAAAAAACACAACCATAATATCCATTTTTTCATTGAACTATTTCTCCTTAATTTTACTAATTGAAAATTATTTGTAGCTCAATGTATCCAAATCATTGTATTAATTCAGTCCCATGATATTGTGATTTTTAATGCTATATTATAGTATAAAGTAGCTATAACCCCAATCGTAATGATGTAATTTCGATGTGTGTTTTTAATAAATTTAGCATAAGCCGAAGATATTATGAAATTAGTCTAAATAATCGTCAACGTTAACAATATTATTAATAATTCCATATATTGTAAGACCTGCAATAGATTTTATTCCAAGTTTATCGGTAATATTTTTTCTATGTGTAACAACAGTATGCATACTAATAAAAAGTTCTACGGCAATTTGTTTATTGGAATAGCCTTTAACTAAAAGTTTGAGAACATCAAGTTCTCGATTTGTCAATTTTTCTCTATGAATCTTCTTTTTTGCAGGTTTACACACATGCTTTTTAATAATACTAATTATCGTTTCTCTGCTATCGTTCATATAAATCACATCATCGAAAAGTGATATACATTCTCGATAATAATTATTCGTAATAATTCCTAGAATTTTTGCATATCGAAAACCGGCAAGAATATCGCATGCCTTTGGTAAACGGTTTTTTATAATTTCGGAATTTAAAATTATCAAAGAAAAATCTTCTTTTTCGGTATAAATTTGCAAATCCTCAAAATTATCAAGATTAATGATATCAAATTCCTTGAAACAGCTTGTTAATATTCGAGTTAAACCCTCTTTTATAATTTCAGAAAACTCTATAATTATAATTTTATTTTTTGCATCCGTTATTTTCATTTCTGTTTCATTTCCAAACGTTTAACAATTGGTATTAGTAAATTATTTTCAATAAAATCATGTATGTTAATATCATGCTCTAAATCATAAAGTTCAAAAAGCATTCGTCGCCTAACCACTGAATCATAATCCGGGGGCATATGCTTGATAAGCAAATTTTTCAAATCAATCAGCTTATCTTCAATATTAGAATGATTTTTTCTAAATTGATCAATAGTATAAGTTGTTTCTTGTTTTTGTAAAAGCGCTTCCACATATGGGAAAACAATAGTATCCTCATAATTCATGTGTATAAAAACTTCGGCTGCATAATCATGAATAAATTTTTTAATGATTATGGAACATTTTTCATTAGGAAATTTTTCGGATTTTTGATCAATAAGCCTTTTTAGCTTGGGTATTTTTTCATCAAGAAAATATGTGTGTGAGGTTTTTAAAAATTGCAGTAACTGTTTTGCTTCGGCTGCATCAAAATGCGGTATATGAATAGCCGTAGTTTTTTTACCGTTATAAAGATTTGCAATCGTTAGAAACAAGTATTCATTTATATTGTGTTTTTGACAAATCTCTTGAATAGTCTGCTCGCCAAAACCCAGTGAAATATTAAAATTTTCCAGTACAAGCAATATCCGGGGATTCTCAAATACAATATCATACATTTTTAATTGACTGTTTATCATTATTAATTCTCCTGAAAAATTCACATCATAATTAAACCGGTAAAACTCTGTAACATAACAAATCAACTATAGCCGATTTCATCACACTATATTATTCCTTTAATTTTAAGAGCTTCCATCGTGATTTCTTTCCGATAAGCAGCATCGCTTTTCTTGCAAATGTCCAAGTTCATGGCAAAAAACCATATCTTTTGATGAGTTTCAACATATCCGACATACCATCCGTGTTGCTTTTTTATACGTGTTGCCCAACCTGTTTTTGCACGAATGATATATCGAGAATTTTTCTCAACAATCAGAAGTTTTTTTAATAACCGAATATTATTTTTTTTGTAAGGCAAATCTTCTTTATATAGTTTTTTTAAAAATTCAATCTGCTCTCGTGCAGATATTGCTAATTCACCGTCCAGCCAAAATGTTGTTACGTCATGTCCTGTTTTTTTGTTTCCATAATTCAATTTATTAAGATGCAATATATATTTGATGTTTCCAACACGCTTGGCCAATTCTTGATAAAACCAAACACATGATATAGGAAAAGCTGTTTCCAATGACTGATCTTTGTTCCATGCACTCCATCCTTTGTCTTTCCCATCCCACTTGATTATTTCCTTTTCGTTTAAAACGGCTTTTTCATTAAGTGCTATAAGCGTATTTGGAATTTTAAATGTTGAAGCAGGTAAAAATCGTTTTTCCGCACGTACTTTATTGTAAGTATATTCGGTTTTGCCATCTAAAGATGAAATAATTATGGTTCCATTTATATTGCGCTCAGTAAATAATTGTGTTAAAAGAGAATCCTGTGCATTTGTAATACCACTAACAAAAAATAATGAAATTAAAATGAAAATAATTTTAAATTTAACTTGTACCATATTTTTATTACTCCTCCTTATACATAACATTTGAACTAGTTGTTTGATTTAGAATTCTTGATTGCTCATTTTGTTTTCCTCAATAGTTACTGCCTTGATTGCAGTAAAAGCCTTTTATGTAGCTCCCATTACCTTTATTCTTTAGTTTTTTCATTTCTTAGCTTTCGATGTAATTTTTAATAAATTACTTTTATCTCAATTGTAAAATCATTGCTAAATTTACTTTTTTTTATGTTTTACATATTATGAGTGAGTGTTAATTTTATATTTATATTTTTCTCAAATTAATATAAAACCACAAAAAATAACAATTAGTTATAGTCAAATAACAGATAATTTTTTAATATTTATTTTATATCAAACATTTTAATCTTCAAACATCTTAAATTAAAATCACGAATGAATTTTCATTTATTTATTATTCTGATAACTTACGTTATACAAAATTTTCCATGCCTCCTAAAAGTAGGAAGATGATACTCAAATAAACAATTAAATCGAAACTTATAATTATAAAAAATCTGCTGCTTTTTGTATAAGACTTTTCAATTTATAGTTGTCATTATAATTTTATTTTAAATTTAAAATAATTCGGCAACACTGTTTTCAAAAAAAAATATTTTAAATGTTTTGGTTACTATTCTTTTTATGCTTACATTTGAAGTGCAAGACAGTAGTATTAAGTTGTAGAAGTAGTAGTAGATGTATTTTTTTTAAGATTACCATTCTTTTCACTCCTTTACATTAAAGCTTTCTGTCACATTAAAAATCAATTATTAAGGAGCACTCAAATGTCAGAGCGCAAAACAGGAACCGTTAAATGGTTCAACAGTACAAAAGGTTATGGTTTCATTTCTCAAGAATCAGGAGATGATGTATTTGTTCACTTTCAATCTATAGTTGGAGATGGTTATAAATCTCTTGAAGAAGGTCAGGAAGTTGAATTTAATGTAACTCAAGGTCAAAAAGGCCCACAAGCGAGTGAAGTAAAAGCATTATAAAAATTAATGTAATAAATTCTTTATTCAAAGCCGTCAAACAGACGGCTTTTTTTATGCAATTATATTTCCTATCTCTTCTATTTTTTTATCAAACACAATAAACAAATCTTACTTTTACCGATACAAAACTCTTTTAATCTTTTTCTTTTAATCTTTCATCATTGTTTTCTAAAATGAAATTATCATGCTCAAAATATCACTTAGCAATAGTACTATGAATAAATATTTATTTTTCCAACTGATTATTTATACTAAATTATTTACTTTTAATACTTAAATAATTTACTTTAATGCAACATATTAACTTCAATTATGAGTTTTGCTCTTGATTTTGCTAAAAAAAATAATAATTAATCCAACAATTGGATAAGTTTTTAATTATTGAAAAACTACGAATTATCAACTATACTTTTAATCAAAAAACTGCATAAGTATAAAAAACACAGTTAAATAAAAGTGCCGGATATAAATAATATATTAAAAACTAAACTAAAGAATAATTATGCAATTACCAGGAATACCTATTGCGGGTTTACGTTCAGATGCTAAAGATCTAATTAATCTTTATGAATCGCTTGGCGAACGAGCCGAAAATTTTATACCTAACCACATCCTCGATAATTTAAAGAACTTCGTAAAGCTATGTTGCCAAGAACCGGATGACCCGGCAAAACAACTTACCGAAATAGACCGTTGGATTTTGGAATTAAAAGAATTAATCCCGGGATATGTTGACGTATCTTTAATGCTTTTTCCGCATGAAGATTCAAAAGCTTTTCAATATGCCGCTAAAAAAAGATCTTTTGAATTCAAATTAAAATCCTTTATTAATACGGAAAGTGTTGACGAAAACACTAAACTTCAAGTTCAAAATATTTTAACTTCTCATGATTATTCAATCGGAACGCCACCGGTTTCAGAAGATCAACTTGAATTAATGTGTAGATTTGTTCTAGGTGAAAATGTTTCGGAGCTTAGAAAATTCCGTGATGTTATTGGAATTAACGGTGATGTTGAAGAAGCTCAATGGAATTATTTTATGGATGTGCTTGAACAAATGATAGCACAAGCATCTCATTATACAACCTCTTCTGAAAAAAAAGACTTTTTAGAGAGAGAGCAACTTACCGTAAATTTTAAAGGATTAAACGGATTTATAAAAACCGTTGTAGGTGGAGGCGCAAACACGGTTATTGATTTAATATCAAATGAAGTTTTTAATAAAAGTTCAGTTAAGGTTATTGAATTTACCAACGTTGACGAACTTTATAATGAAATCAAAGACGATTATACCAGCATTTTTATTGTTAAAGTTCGGAATATGCACAAAAACATTTTAAATAACATAAGATGGTTCAACTATTTATCACGAATAATAATTGTTGACGATTCTTTGGAATCAAAAAGTACAAATACATCTTTAGTTTTCAGCTTTAATAATAAAATTATTAATACCTTAAATAAAGTACACACTAAAAAACTCGGCGCACTTGCAAATACTCAACTTAACTTGAGAATGATTCTTGACAAAGTTAATAACGATAATCTTGAAATTTTCAGAAAATCTGCAGAAGAAAAAATTAAAGATTACGAAAGAGAATTAAAAAACTTTAAGCTCGAACAGCTTGGGGAAACCGATAATCCAAAAAAAGACATAACTCTTTTTAAATTTAATGAGTTTGCACGGCAATTAATTAAAGATAAATATGCTATAACTAAACTCCGCGATTTTATTGTACTTGTGCAAAAATCTAAAGACCCTAAAAAACTTCAAAAAATTAATAAAGAACTGACTAACGAATTTGAAGCAAGAACAAAAGCTTACTTTTATTCTAATATCGAACAATTACAAATCGCAACAATAGTTGAAGGTGGCGGACGCAGTCAACTTCGCACCTACGGCGAATACCTATTGCAAAGAAAATTAAAGCCACTGGACAATAAACTAATTGAACGCACCAAAACTATAGTTGACATAATTCCAAATAACTACGAACGAACACTACAAAATCATTTTCATAAAAATTTCGGAATAAATTTATTTCTTGAAAATTATAAAAAATATATAACTAAAGTTGAAAACGAAAGTGATAACAAAGGACGCTTCAAAAACTTTTTAATTGATCTCGGCATCAAAGAAAAGTACGATTCAAAATCTATTGAAGAACAAAATATTATCAAAGAATTTATAAGCAATCTTTCCAACCTTGAACAAACTTCAATTGCCGATGATGTTCAAATGATTATTAGAGACATTCTTGATGAAAGAATTCTTAAACCTTACATTTTATTTAATCAAGAAGCTTCTTGGGAATATAAAGATCTTTTTCCTGTTGATCGATTTGATATAAATCCTTTTGACCTTGAAATAGGATTGGATACTGAAAAAAGAATTGATTGGGAACGCTTACACCACAGATTAAATAGAATGAAAAACTCTTTTCAATTATTTGACGACACAGGCAACCTTTGGGATAGATTTTGCGAAAATCTTACAATTGTAATTAATGATCCTTCCAACCCGGCAGGCTATACTGATTTTAATAATCAGTATTTAATAAAATTTTTGAAATTCTTAAACAATAGCAAAATTACACTTCTTTTAGATGAAGCTTATAACGATGCAATTAGAATTGACGATCCCGAAGAACCCAAATGGAGAACAATATCACGTTACATTATGAATAATATTGGCGCCTACTCTAACTTGTCAATGGTTTCATCTTTATCAACTACTAAAAATCTTGGTGCAACCGGTAACAGACTTGGATCAATAATTGCAACCCCTGCTTGCAAAGATGTAATTGAATTTGCAAAAAAACAAAATACTATCGAAAAAGGCAACACCAACAGTCTCTTTATGCTCGTTAATACTTTGGAAGCTGCACAACTTGCTAAAAAAATAAAAGACAAAATGGAAACCGAACTTCCTAAGGATGCTTCCAGATCGAAAATTAAAGCACGTATCGAAAAATATATAATTGAAGAAATTGAATCATATCTGTATAAAAAAGATACCTTGAAACAAGGTTCAAAAATTAAAAGATATTCCCCTTTTGAAGGAAGCCCCTTGCATATCTTTTTACTTGAAGAACTTTGTTCGCTCGATAAACTTGATGTTCTTGAATTGCCGGACGATTTTAAATACAAAGGCGAACCTTTCTTTAAATACTACCAAGAACATCTTGTAAAAGAAATTAATAAGTTTCGCGTAAATAAATTATTCAAACGCGAATCTAACCTGCGTTTGAACATAGCTAAACAAACTGCAAAAAAATATATCGAAAAAAATAACCTGCAAAATTATTGCAACATACTTGAATCCGATGGCTCTTATCTTTTTAATCTGCAGCTCAAAAATTATTTTTCATACCAAGATCTTGAAAAATTCACTAAAACACTGGCCGAACAACGAGGCATTTCCGTAATCCCTTATCAAACCGGTTTTTTGCGATTTTCACTTGGAGGCTATGTTCACGGCAATGAAAAAAGCCTTTCCGATTTTCACCATGAATTTGAAAACTCATTGCAAATATTATTGAAATATTGGATAAAATTTTTTAATGAAAAATCCGATA
Source organism: uncultured Melioribacteraceae bacterium (assembly GCA_964496755.1). Classification (GTDB taxonomy): domain Bacteria; phylum Bacteroidota; class Ignavibacteria; order Ignavibacteriales; family Melioribacteraceae; genus CAZCBD01. The sequence goes on along the minus strand of CAZCBD010000014.1, from coordinate 14,950 downwards.
TAAACAATAAAGATCTCCGCACTGAAGATATTCTGGATAAAATCTTCAAAACAACTTCCGATAGAGATTTCATCAATAAAGTATTAGATGATTATTCAATAATTAAAAACATAAAAAAAACTCTTCACAACAGTTTAACAATTAGTAATATTATGACTCTCTATCACGCATTCCCAAAGGACTGCGGAGTTACAATAAACTCAATACGCGGTTCAAAAAATTCTGTTTTTGAATTTTATGAAAATATCGGTCAATGCAGAAACTTAATAAGCTTTATAGAAAGTCGCGCTTTCACTAAAATTTATGAAAATCTTTTACCACAGATTTATAAAAATATCCCTTCAATAAAACATTTGGATTTTAATACCGTACTGAGCCGCTTCGGCAAGGCCACAATTCTTAAATTCATTAAAAACAAACTCGATTTCAGACCAAATCATTATGTGCTTGATGATGTTGATGAATTAAACATTATGCGCGAGATTTTAATTGAATTGGAGCATATTTTATTTTCCGATACTATAGTTAAATTAATGGCTCTTGATGCCACAGAAAACACCCAGCTTGATAAAGCCAAATTAGAAGGCGCCAATCAAATTATTCGAAAATTTATTAAAGACCTTTTATTACATTTTAATCTTCCGTTTGACCAAGATTACAAATCGCCTACCATTATTGATATTATTGATAAAACTGCTGAAATCTTTGAAGACATAATTAAAAAACCAATTGAAGATTTAGCAATTAGAAATTATACCGATGAATTTATTCGTAATCTCAAAATCGATGTTATGGATAATGATTTAAGATCGAAACTAATTGGCTTTATTTGGCAAAACATTGAGTTTGAACTATTTAACAAATCACTTTCATCGAAAGAAAAAATTATTCGATTATTTTTACTTATCAATAAAAATAAATTTGAAACCGAACTTAATGATAAAGTTAGAAACTACTTTAACCGCTTGGAAGAAAATAACAATCTTGAAGGAAGACTAATTTCCGAAGATTTTTTATTTAGAACTATCCCCGCAGAATTTTCAGATTTACTAAGTAATATCTATAAACTGGGAAAATTGAAAGTAGCTGAAAACGAGCTTCATTATTTCGTCAGACAAATTGTACTCTTTTTTATCGATATTCTGAATAAAACCAAATCAACGGAATATTATAACAAATATATTCATACACTGATAACTTTTGTTGAAACGGCTTTTAAAAAACAGAATTCCCGTATAAACGAAATGATTCAGCATGGAATTACTGTTTATAAAGATTTTAAATTTGATGAACCCATTGCAAACAATAAATCTATGAATTGGGTTACTAATTTAATATCCAAATGCGGAGTAATTGCAACCGAACAACCGGTACAAATTCATACCAGAATTGTTACCGATGCAAAAAAAAGAGAATATCCTTTCCATAAAGTGGATCGGACTACAACTACACAAAAATCTTTTGAAACAAAATTAGACTACATTAAAAATCTCGATACAAAACCGGATGCTGTTTTTTTTAGCCGACGCATGGAACAATTCATTAATAATATGGATACCGACGATTATAGATGTAAAATTATTAAACACGGTTTATTTAAAGTTCTATTCGTTTTTCAAAAATGCTACATGAAATATCTAACCGATCAATTTCGATTATTGCCGGCCGATGAAATTTCATTAAGCGATATTAAAAATTTTATACCTGATGTTATTCTTTTCTATGGCGCTCCGGAAAAAGTGATCAGCTATCCTCAAATCGGCTATTTTGATATTCAAGGCCCATCGGGAAATATAAAAACCCTTGTAACTCCGTTAAAAAAAGAAGTGGATTATTTTGGCGACATCAAAAAACCTTGGTTAACCATAACAAACGAAAAAGTTAAAGAAATGGGCGGAATGCCTATACACGGCTCGCTTTTTGCCATAGAAGAAGAAGACGGTTCAATATTCGTTGTTCAAGTTAACGGTGATAGTGGCGTGGGTAAATCCGAAATGTTGGCTGCAATGATTTTGAAATGGCTGAAAAACGATCTTCCGGGTATTCGATCTATTAAAATGATTGCCGGCGATATGTTTTATATTTTCCCCGATTCGGAAGGGAATATTTACGGAATAGGAACCGAAGAAGGAGACTTTTCTCGGGTTACGGATTTTGACCCCGATTTTATTAAATATTATAATTCCCTTTTTGAAAAGGCTGCCGATAGCAACATAACGGACCTTAATTCTCGTAGTACCATTAGCGGATTATGTGACATAACAATGCCATTTAAAATTGACATTATGTTAACTGCCAGTAATTATGCACCATATGAAGCCGGAATTGTTCGATACGAAAATCCGGAAAACTTTTTACTTTACAGAGATTCACACGGCGAACGTAAAGAAAAAGCTACCAGTGAAGACAACCCGAATTTTCAGCGAACATTACTTCGCTATACTAATGATAAAAACATTGTTGACGTGCTTGATAAACATGGTAATAATCTTGACACACTACTCAACTGGGAAAAAGACAAAAATACAGGTGAATTCTATATAGCCTCATCATATAGACTAATAGATAAAATTGATATTGAAGAAATTGTAAAAACTATCTTCATCAATAAATCATTCACGGATAATGATGGCAAAGAATTTCTAATCAACGATATAAACTTCGACATAATCAAAAACAGATTCATTGCTTCTGTAACCAATAAAAATTCAGATATACTTTCCGAAGAAAAAATCGCTTTGTCACGCAATATTTTCAGCAATATTTTCAACAGCTTGGCAAGCACACCTGCCGGTCAACCTTTTATTTCCGAAAATTTACAAGTCGATTTACGCAATAATTTAATTGATATTCTGAAAAAACAACAGGATAAGGGCATCGGCAAAAAAATACAACTTGGAATTTTATCTACCGATTTGGGACGAAAAGGAAAGGAAATAACAGGACCTCAAAAAGCCGCGGAAGATATGAAAACTATGATTCAAGAAGTTAAAATAGCTAAACCTGAAATAAACTATGGAAAAAACTTTGTGAAAAAATCGGTTCACAAAAACTACGCTCATATTTTTAACGGACATAAACAAAATGCTGAAATATTACGATACAATTTCTTCTTGTATCAACTTGAAAATATGAGAAAGGCACAATTTAGAAGAATTGATAATCTTAACAGCCCTGTTGATTTAACTTCAATTAAAGGTTTTTACCCTTGCAATCCAAAACATAAGTTCAGTCCGTTACTAGTTACACCTAATATCAATATCGAGCTAAACGGATTTTCCGAAACTTATGAACAGCTTATGAGTTTACCAAATAACCCTGAGTTTGCAGACGAATTTTATTCCGATATGGAAAAATTATATTTAGCGGAAGGCTACAACGAAAATACAATTATCAATAATATGATATTACAATTGTTGTTAATTAACGGATATATCACTATTGAAGATCTGACTCGCGGACGAATAACCGAAAAAGTTAATCGTGAAACTCTTGCAGCAGCTAAATTTTCGGTAATTAAATTTCTTAACCTAAAAAAGGAATCAATTAAAAAAAAGGAATCAATTAAAAAAAACATGCAAAATAGTAAAAATAAAAAATAAGATACTTATCCAATCATAAAAACCCGGCTAATTTTTACCGGGTTTTTTATTACTAAAATAAACATACATTAATTTAAATAGTGTTATTTAATTTGTATTAACTTCTATCATTTTTTATTTTTAGCTTATTAACTAATCCAACTAAAATAATGCAAAAACTTACTAAACTTAAATTTAATTATAAAATTTGGCTGGAATTACCGAATAATGAAAACTTGTTGGGTGATGGCAAATACAAACTACTCAAGGCAATAAAGGAAACCGGTTCATTAAAATCCGCAATGGAAAAATTAAATCTATCTTATAGAAAGACTTGGGATAATCTAAAAAAAATTGAAAAAAAACTTGGTTTTCCGTTAATTAATCCTCAACGAGGCGGTTCTGACGGTGGCAATACAGCACTAACAGAAGAAGGAGAAAAGATTCTTTTAATATTTGAAGAATTTCATGCCTTACACGATCAACTTTTTGCCGAAACTGCAAAAAAAGCGTTTGATAAAATTCTCTTGAAAAAATAATTACTAGAATTATTACTCTCTACTTTTTTCTTTTTCTCTTTATAAAAATTTATTAAGTTTACAAGCGAATTGCAAAAATCTGCAATTCGATTATTCAACTATTAATAAAGGAAAAGGAATGAATAACGCAATTTATAATTTTCGAACACCGGAAAATGAACCGGTTCTTAACTATTTAAACAAAAGTAATGAGAGAATAGAACTGGAAAAGGAACTAGAAAAACAAAAAAATACCGAAATAGAAATTCCAATAATAATAGGCGGCAAAGAATATAGAACAACCGAATCTGCTTCCATAACTATGCCTCATAATCACAACCATAAACTGGGCACCTACTACAAAGCTACTGAAAAGGAAATAAAAACAGCTATTACTGCAGCAATAAATGCACAAAAAGAATGGGCGTCATTAGCTTGGACTATTCGCGCATCAATTATGCTGAAAGCCGCCGATTTAATTTCCACAAAATATCGAGCACTATTAAATGCAGCAACAATGCTAGGGCAAAGCAAAAACATGTACCAAGCAGAAATTGATGCAGCTTGCGAAACAATAGACTTTCTGCGCTATAATGTTTCCTTTGCCGGCAAAATTTACGAAATACAACCTAAATCGGCATTTAATCAATTAAATAGGATAGAGTTCCGACCTCTAGAGGGTTTTGTTTTTACCGTTAGTCCATTTAATTTTACTGCTATAGCTGCAAACCTCAACACTGCTCCGGTTATGATGGGTAATACCACAATCTGGAAACCTGCTACAAGTTCAATTCTTTCAAACTATTATTTAATGAAAGTTTTAATGGAAGCGGGAGTTCCCGACGGTGTTATTAATTTTATACCGGGTATGGGTTCTCTTATTAGTAATATCATACTTAAAAATTCCAACTTTGCCGGAATCCATTTTACCGGCTCCAATAATACTTTCAACACTTTATGGAAACTTATTTCAGAAAATTTATCCACATACAAATCATATCCCAGATTAGTTGGAGAAACAGGCGGTAAAAATTTTATTTTTGTTCATCCATCGGCTGATATAGAAAATGTAGTTAATAATACAATTCGCGGTGCCTTTGAATATCAAGGACAAAAATGCTCTGCAGCATCAAGAATGTATGTTCCCAAATCTCTATGGAAACAAATAAAAAGCAAACTTGTTGAAAAAACCGAAGAAATTAAAATGGGCGATGTTTGTAATCCGGAAAATTTTATAAATGCAGTGATTGACGATAAAGCATTTAATTCCATTTCAAAATTTATAGACTTTGCAAAAACTTCATCCAAAGCCGAAATTATTGCCGGAGGTTACTATAATAAAACCAACGGATATTTTATTAGACCCACTATAATTGAAACAGCAGATCCGTATTTCAAAACAATGGAAGAGGAAATATTCGGACCAGTATTAACAGTTTTCGTATATGAAGATAGCAAGATAGATGAAATTTTGAGCATGTGCGACAAAACTTCGCCGTATGGATTAACAGGAGCAGTATTTTCAACAGATAGAATTGCCACGGCTCAAATTTGCGAACGCCTGCGTTATACTGCAGGTAACTTTTACATTAATGATAAACCTACAGGCGCAATTGTTGGTCTTCAGCCCTTTGGAGGTTCAAGAGCATCCGGTACAAACGATAAAGCCGGTGGTGAATTTAATTTATTAAGATGGATCAGTCCGCGTACTATCAAAGAAACCTTTGTTCCGGTTAACGATTTTAAATATCCATATATGAATGAAATTTAATTGTTATTTATTATAAATATAATTCGATTACTATTTTAAAAAACGGAAAAAATTATGAACGAGATATTAACAAAACTTGGAATTGATAAAATAAACAATGGACTTTCAACAGGAACCAAATGGTATCCAACCCAAACCGATGAAACTATTTCCTTTTCACCTATTAATGGAAAAGAAATAGCACGAGTTAAAAATGCTTCGATGAAAGATTACGAACTAATTGTAACAAAAGCTCAGGAAGCATTTAAAAAATGGCGTGAAATTCCTGCTCCCAATAGAGGCGAAATAGTTCGGCAAATAGGTGACGCGCTTCGCAAAAACAAAGAAAATCTTGCCCGTCTGGTTACTTTCGAAATGGGGAAAATATACGAAGAAGCGCTAGGTGAAGTTCAAGAAATGATTGATATTTGTGATTTCGCCGTAGGACAAGCGCGATTATTAAACGGTTTTACAATGCACTCGGAAAGAAAAAATCATAGAATATACGACCAATACCACCCGCTCGGGATTGTAGGATTGATAACATCATTTAATTTTCCGGTAGCCGTTTGGGCTTGGAATTCTATGCTGGCCGCTATTTGCGGTGATGTAATAATTTGGAAACCCAGTTCCAAAACCCCTCTTTGTGCAATCGCGGTTCATAATATTATTAAAGATGTTCTTAAACAAAATAAATTGCCTGAGGGCATTTTTAATTTAATTATAACAAAATCTTCGATACTAGGAAACAATTTTGCCAAGGATAAAAGAATACCCCTTTTTTCAATTACAGGCTCAACCGCAGTTGGTAAAAAATTAGGAAAACTTATCGGCGAAAGACTGGCGCGTTCAATTATGGAACTTGGCGGCAATAATGCCGTTATTATCGCAAAACACGCTAATCTTGAAATGGCAATAAAATCAGTTGTTTTCGGGGCAGTTGGTACTTGCGGCCAACGATGTACTACAACGCGCAGATTAATTATTCACGAATCGTTATATGATGATGTTATATTGAAACTAAAAACAGCTTACGAAAGCATTTCTCAGAAAATTGGAAACCCGCAAAATAAAGAAACTCTAATAGGTCCTTTAATAGACAAAGCTTCTGTGGAAACATTTTTAAATGCGATAACAGAAGTTAAAAAAGAAGGTGGAAAAGTTTTATTTGGCGGCAAGATATTTAAATCAAAAGATATTCAAAGCAGTAATTATGTTATTCCGGCATTGGTTGAAGCTCAAAATAAATATAAAATCGTCCAAAAAGAAACATTTGCACCTATTTTATATTTAATAAAATACAAAACCATCAAAGAAGCTATTGAACTAAATAATGATGTACCACAAGGACTTTCCTCTTCTCTTTTCACAGAAAATCTCCGCGAAGCTGAAATATTCCTTTCAGAATCCGGTTCCGATTGTGGTATTGCAAATATAAATATCGGAACCTCAGGAGCCGAAATAGGTGGTGCCTTTGGTGGTGAAAAAGATACCGGGGGAGGAAGAGAAGCCGGCTCAGACTCTTGGAAAATTTATATGCGAAGACAAACTAATACTATAAATTATAGCAACAATCTACCTCTTGCTCAAGGCATTAATTTTGGATTTTAATATTTTACAAAAAAGATATTTGCTTTTTTAACTTTATTTATCGGGCTGTTTGTTTTTTATTTTACCAAATGTTTGCAACAGCCCGATTTTTATTTTTTCAAAAAATAACTCTCCGAAAACAAAACGATTGTCTTGGATTTAAACAAATAATGGACAGACTTATAAGAAAATTAATAACAAGATTTTTAGCACTTCAACCCGTAGCATGAATTGTAAGAAAAATCCATTCGGCTATTTATTTCAAAAATATTAAATGACTATTAATTAAAAAACATTACTTTATTCTATTTAATCCATTCAAAGCGGCTACTCGATAAGCCTCAGCCATTGTAGGGTAATTAAACGTAGTATTAACAAAATAATTCAACGAATTATAACCTTTGGGTTGCGACATAATTGCTTGCCCGATATGAATAATTTCGCTAGCCTGTGCACCAAAACAATGGATACCCAATATTTCTAACGTTTCCCGATGAAAAAGTAATTTTAACATGCCAACGGTTTTGCCGGTAATCTGTGCCCGGGCAAGGTGTTTAAAGAATGCTTGCCCAACTTCATAAGGCACTTTTTCTTCGGTAAGTTCGCGTTCGGTTTTGCCAACCGAGCTTATTTCGGGAATAGTGTAAATGCCGGTAGGAATTTGTTCAACCAGATTAAATTCGGAATTGCCATAAACCAAATGCGTAGCTGCAAATCTTCCCTGATCGTAGGCTGCGCTTGCAAGACTTGGATATCCCACAACATCACCAACAGCATAAATATGTGGAACAGAAGTTTGATAAAACTTATTAACCTTAATATAACCTCTATTATCGGTTTTAATATCCAATTGCTCTAATCCCATATTAGTAGAATTTCCTGTGCGGCCAAGGGTAAAAAGTAAATAATCCGCTGATATTTTCTTATTCGATTTCAAATAAACATCAACTCCGCTATCATTAGGAATAATCTTTTCATATTTCTCATTATGCCTAATAGTAACACCAATCTCGCGCAAATGATAACTTAAGGCATCAATAATTTCATCATCCAAAAAAGAAAGAAGTTTATCATAAGTATTAATCATATTTACTTTTATATTTAGCCCGCGAAAAATAGATGCATATTCACACCCAATAACCCCCGAACCATAAATTATAATAGTGCGTGGATGCTTTTTTAAATCCAAAATAGTATCACTATCTAATATTCGCGAATGATTAAAATCTATATCGGCAGGATGATATGGCCGAGCACCGGTAGCAATTACAAAATAATCGGCTTTAAAGGTTTCTTGGGCACCATGTTCTTCAAGCACTTCAACGGTATGTTCGTCTACAAATCCGGCAAATCCGTTAATTACATCAACAAAGTTTCTATCGTAAAAACTACGTCGCATTTTTACTTGCTTGCCAATAACCGATTCGGCTGATTTTAATAATTCCGGATAATGTGCATTTCTGTAATTACCCGATTCGGAAAGTTGTTGAATTGCATGGCGTAAAGTTTTGCTCGGAATTGTTCCGCGATGAGTACAACTACCGCCAACTAATTTAAAATCATCAATTACGGCAACAGATTTACCTTCTTTAGCCGCTTTCATTGCTGCACCTTCGCCGCCGGGACCGGTTCCAATAACAATTACATCATATTTTTGCATATCAATTAAAATTATTTATTAAAAAAAAGCTGCCACAAATGACAGCTCAAAAAGCAATTTTTTATAAAAATTATTCGGCTTGATCAATAGGAACAAAAACTCTTTGCTTTAATTCACGATCAATCATAAACAAAGCTGCACCTTTTCCATCAATCATTTTTAACTGTTCAAGCAATTCGGAAACGGATGCTTCTTCTTCCACTTGTTCATCAATAAACCATTGTAAAAAACTGCGGGTTGCGTGATCATGTTCTTCTATTGAAACATCAATTAACGTATTAATTAAACCTGTAACTTTTTTTTCATGGTTTAAGACATCTTCAAACACTTCTATTACGTTTTTCCATTCGGTAGGCGGTGCATCAATGGCAGATAGCTTTACCTCGCCACCGCGTTCTGTAACATAATTAAATAGTTTCATTCCATGCGCCCATTCTTCCTGAGCCTGAATATTCATCCAATTCGAAAATCCGGATAAATTCTGGGTCTGAAGATAAGCAGCCATTGACAAATAAAAATAAGATGAATAAAATTCAGCATTAATTTGCTTGTTTAATTCTTCATCCATTCTTTTAGTTAACATTATTAAACTCCATTTATTTTAATTTTCTTTTTTTAACTCTGAACTTTGCAAAATATTTTTTCGATGTTTTTCGTTTATAATCCTCACACTAAAATTTTTCATCAAAAATAATTTCTACCTAAAAACAACTTTATTCAAATGATCTTATTTTTTCGAGAAACTGTGCACGCAAATATTTTTTAGGCGATTCGGTTTTTTTAAAACTTAAATTACCTTTAAAATCTTCGATTGAGTTAAAATTATGCTTAACCATCCAGTCTTCTATTTCTTTAAGTAATACTTTAATAATTCCCAAATTCCTTTCATAAAATGCCGAAGCTATTTGCACAGAGCTGGCACCAACCAGGAGCATTTTCAAAATATCTTCGCTTGTATGAATACCGGTTGTTGCACACAGGTCAATTTCCATATCATCATTATCTAAAATTGAAATCCAACGTAAAGTTTGATGAATATTATTGCTTTGTGAAAATTCGAAAGTGGTTTTTATGCGCATTTCATTTACATCAATATCCGGTTCGGTAAATCTATTAAAAAGAACTATGCCGTTGGCTTTTTTCATATAAAGAGTATTAACAAAATGCGGTAGTGCCGAAAAATAGGGGCCTATTTTAATTGCAATTGGAATGGAAAGTTCGGGACGAACCGTATCCAGAATTTCATAATAAATATTTTCAACTTCTTCGGAAGTTTGTTTCGGATCCGTAGGTAAAGTAAAAACATTTAATTCCAAAGCATCTGCCCCTGCATCTTGAATTTTTTTTGCAAAAGCAGGCCACCACTTATTCGATACACAATTTATGCTGGCAATAATCGGAATTGAAACGGCAGCTTTGGCTTCGCGAATCAATTTTAAATAATCGGCTAGTCCGTATTGTAATTCCAATTCACCCGAAATATAGTCAAAAGCTTCGGGATGATCCGAGGCAGAATCTTCAATTCCAAAAGTATCGCGTGAAAGTGCTTCTTCGAATAGACTTTTTAAAACAACAGCACCCGCACCGGCATATTCGCATTCTTTTATTTTTTCAACGCTTTTTGTAAATCCGCTACTGGCAACAATAATCGGGTTTTTTAATTTTAATCCTAAATATTTGGTTTCAAGAGTTGGCATTTCTTTTCTCCTAAATTTAAGTAGAGAGAGTTATCTAATTAAACTCTACTAAAGTACGGAAATTGTAAAGTGCAAGCAATTATTTTATATAATTCTATTAATTTATTTTTGAAAATGGAGAAATGTTTTGTAAAAAAAATAATTTGTTTCACACAATTCTGTGTTCAAAAAAATATTTGAAAATGCCCGATAAAAATCGGACATTTAAAAAATCAAATATTCAATTCAACTAATTTTGCATTCACTTCAGGAATTAGATTTAACTTGCGAGTTAATTCATCGCGTTTTTCAATTTCGCCTACTATTTCTAAGATAAGCAAACCTTGATCACTGCAATTATCCAACACACCGTCGTGAATTCCTAGCCGTGTTTTTATTAAGCAACCCCATCCTGTTAGGATTTGCTGTACTTTTACGGCTGATTCTTTTCTCTTTCCAATTAAGACTAATAAAACTGTTTTTTTCATCTTTTCTCCATTTATTAAGGAAATTTATTCCAAATTTAGATCTAACGAAGAAGTCCAAAGTCCGTGTACATTACAAAATGAAGTTGCTAAAATTGTGCCTGCTTTTTCGGTTTTAAATCTAACAACCACATTCGGATCAGTATAAACAGTACTTGTATCGGGACCTTGGGCAGATGCACCGTGAGCAGTAAAATCAAATCTTCCTATTTGATACGGGAATTTATCTCCTTCGGGTTTAAAGAAAACTTCTACCCAAGAAATATGATGTGCCGTTGTATTAGGATGAGCAATTTCTTTTCCGATTGAAACTTTTACGCTTATAATTTCGCCTGCTTTTGCAGAACCTTCTACTTCTATAACGGGACTATGTTTTTCGGCTTTCCAATCGCCGGTTTGTAATAAATCTTTTATTTCCATTTTAATTCTCCTTTATTTTAAGCAATATTTAATGCTTTATGTTTTGCTAAGATTTCGTCTGCTAATTTATCCATTGCTTCGTAATCTTCTTTTCGCGGCAAACCTTTAATTAGTACGGGGTTAAATAATTCAATATTAAGATTTGTTAAGTTCTTTAATAAAATGTCAACGGTTTTTCCACCCCAACCAAAAGATCCGAAAACACCCGCAAATTTAACTTTCGGTTTTAAAGCATTAACCAGACTTGCTGCATAAACTGCATTCGGATGCGGACCTGTTAAAACCGTTGGCGAGCCTAAGATTACGGTTGAAGCATCAACCAAAGCCATTGCCAATTCGCCAATATCAGCATCAATTAAATTAAAAGGTTTTACCCAAATTCCTCTATCCATTAATCTGTCAATTAAGTAATCAGCCATATGCCCGGTACTACCGTGCATTGAAACATAAGCTAATACTACAATATTTTCCACATCATCGGAAATCCATTTTTTATATGCATCAACAATTATTTCCGGTTTATCATAAATAGGCCCGTGGCTGGGCGCAATCATTTCAATACCCAAAGGCTCGATTTTATCAATATTTTTTTTGATGAACTTTCTGAAAGGCATCATTATTTCAGCATAATAGCGTTTGGCATCCATTATTACTTTTGGCGCATCATAAACATAAAGCTGGCTGGTTGCCAAGTGCGAACCAAAAAAATCGCAACTAAATAATATTTTATCTTCCTTTAAAAAGGTTGACATTGTTTCCGGCCAATGTACCCAAGGTGTGTAAACAAATTCAAGATTTTTATCGCCAAGCGAGAGCTCTTCTCTATCGGCAACTTGAATAAATTTTTCGCTTTCAATAAGCAGATGTGTTTCTAAAAATTCCTGACATCTTGGATTTGTAACAATTTTTGCTTCGGGATATTTTTCTAATACCATTGGAATTGAGCCGGAATGGTCTTGCTCGGCATGGTTAGAAATAATATAATCTAATTTATTTATTCCGAGTTGCTGTAAATGAGATAAAAGTTGTTCGGCTTTTGCCGGTTCAACTGTATCAATTAAGGCAACTTTTTCACTCCCTTTAATTAAATATGAATTATAACTTGTTCCATCGGGTAAAGGAACTAATTCATCAAACAAAGTACGATCCCAATCGCGCACTCCAACAGAATACACATTCTCTTTAATTTTTTGTACAGCCAAGTTTTTCCTCCGCAAAGAAAATTTATTTAGAAATTATCGGTTTAAATTTTCAGTTAAAAATAGAACACAAACTCATGGAAGTACTAATTTTTACAATTAGAACAAATTCCTCTCAAATTTATTTGAGATTCTTCAATATGAAAACCTTCAAAAGTTTTTATATTAAAAATCTGATTATCAATTTTAATATCATAAATATTACCACATTTAGTGCATAAAAAATGCGCATGCGGATATTCAATAAAATCGTAAAGAACTTCCCCTTCTTTAATTGAAAGTGCAGTTACAATTCCTTTATCTACTAACAAATTTAAAGTATTATATACTGTGGTTTTTGAAAGTGTGGGTATTTCTTTATGTAAATATTGATAAATCACATCAACCGAAGGATGATTCTTTTTTGAAATTAGATATTTCAAAACACTCAACCTTTGAATAGAAGGTTTAACGCCTCTTTCAGACAATAGATTACCCAAATATTCTGTCGATACATTTTCTGTTATTTTTTCTTCTGTTACTTTTTTTTCTTGTGCCATTTTAACATCTTTATTTTATTATTACTTTCTCAAAAACAACAATATAATAATAGTATGAGAATTTCAAATATTTCAGTAGAAAATCCCCCCTAAACCAAAGGGGGATTTTTAATTAAATTTGACCAACTAACTCTAAACTCGGTTTTAATGTATTACTACCGGGTTCCCAGCTGGCAGGGCAAACTTCGCCATCAGCTTCTGCAACAAATTTAGCTGCTTGAACTTTTCTTAATAATTCTTTTGCACTACGCCCAATTGAATTATCATGAATTTCAAATGCCTTGAGCACACCTTCGGGATCAATAATAAAACTACCCCTAAGCGATAATCCTTCTTCTTTAATGTAAGTACCAAATTTTTTGGATAATTTTCCGGTAGGATCTGCAGCCATTGGAAAATTAATCTTTGCTATTGCCTTTGATGCATCTTTCCATGCTTTATGTACAAATACTGTATCTGTACTCACACTAATTATTTCTGCACCCGTTGCCTTGAAATCTTCATATCTATCTGCCAACTCTTCTAATTCCGTTGGACAAATAAATGTAAAATCTGCAGGGTAAAAAACTAAAACTGTCCACTTACCTTTAAAATCTGAAATTTTGTATTCTTTAATATCATTTTCATGAAAAGCTTGAAAACTTAAATCAGGAACTTTTGAACCTATCTTTACCATTTTTTCTCCTTTTTTTGTTTTGTTTTAAATTTGTAATTATTACAATTCTAATATAATAACATTTTTTGTTTTGTTCAATAAAATTCTGCAAAAAAAATTTTTTTGTGTATTTATTTTCATCTTTACGTTATAATTATGTAAAAAAGGAGACACACTAATGAAAAAAATAGTAATTCCCATATTCTTACTAATTATAATTATACTTTCTATATTTATTATTAGTCGGCATTCAACTATTACCCCGGAAGAATGCAAAGCCGGACAAAAAATCTTTGCTCTTAATTTTACCAATGCAGAAATAGATTCGGCTTTGGATGGTATTAATGAGCATAGAGAGCAATTTATTCGAAATAGAACAATTAAAACTCCGAATAATATTATTCCGGCTATGCAATTTAATCCGTTACCAATTGGTTTTGAGATACCAAGAGAACAAAAAACAATTGTCTTTTCAGATTATTCAAACACCAAATTACCCGAAAATAAAGATGAACTGGCATTTTATACTATCGGAGAGTTGGCATATTTGCTTAAAACAAAACAAATTACTTCTACCGAATTAACTATTTTTTTTCTGAATAGGTTAAAAAAATACGCTCCTATTTTGAAATGCGTAGTAAATCTAACAGAAAAACGAGCACTTAGAAAAGCTGCCATAGCGGATGAAGAAATACAAGCCGGACAATATAAAGGGCTTTTACACGGCATTCCATTTGGTGTAAAAGATTTGTTTGCAGCAAAAGGTTACCCGACAACTTGGGGAGCAAAAGCTTATGAAAATCAAACATTTGACTTTGATGCTACCGTAGTTAAAAAACTTGAGAATGCCGGAGCTATTTTAATAGCAAAACTAACA
>CAZCBD010000013.1:802-26107 GCA_964496755.1 uncultured Melioribacteraceae bacterium | reverse complement strand
TAAAAAACAGTTGCCTGAATCTGCCGAAGCCGAAAATAAATTATTTGATGAGTTTGGTATTAAGTCCTTATTACTAATTCCGCTTGTGATTAGAGGAATGTTGATAGGTTATATTGGACTAAGTACGCAACATAAAGAGGTTGTGTGGACAAAAGAAATAATGATGTTGCTGAAAATTGTGGGCGAGATAATCGTAAATGCTTTAGTCAGAAAACGAGCCGAAGACAAATTAAAACAGTATCATTTAATTGTGGCAAATGCTATTGAACATATGGCGGTAATTGATCGGGAATACTATTTTCAATCTGTAAATACCGCTTACCAGCGAGCATTTAATAAAATTGAAAAAGATATTGTTGGAATGGAAATTCGTGAGCTTTACGGCGAAAAGATTTTTAATGAATTATTAAAAGAAAGTCTCGATAAATGTTTTTCCGGCGAGGAAGTGAAAATTCAATTTTGGTATGATTTCCCCGGATTAGGCAAAAAGTATATCGATGTTTTTTATTCTCCGGTTATGGATTATGAAGATAATATTATTGGAGCGGTAGAAACTACTCGTGATATCACTCAACAAAAAGTTGCTGAGGATGAATTGATAAAGGCCAAGGAAAAGGCTGAAAAATCCGATCAATTAAAAACAGAATTTTTAGCACAAATATCTCATGAAATTAGAACCCCAATTAATTCTATGCTCAGTTTTGCCAGTATGCTTGAAGAAGAAACGGAAGGAAAAGTAGATGAAGAAGTAAAAAAATCTTTTAAAATAATTGGTAAAGCAGGCAAACGAATTATTCGCACAACCGATTTAATTGTTGATATGGCTGAAATTCAGGCCGGTACATATGAATCGGAAAAAGAAGATTTTGATGTTTTAATTGATGTAATTGAACCGATATATTATGATTACATTTATTTGGCCAAAGAAAAAAAATTGGATTTTTATATTGAAAATCTTACCGAACATTCAATTATAAATGCCGACAAATATTCGGTGAAGCAGATTTTTAGCAACATAATTCATAACAGTCTTTATTTTACTTTATCCGGCGAAGTTTCAATTTTATTAAAAAAAGATGAAAACGATAGGTTGGTTGTAGAAGTTTCAGATACCGGTATTGGAATTTCGGAAACATTTATGAATAAAATATTTGAGCCCTTTACGCAAGAAGATGAAGGGTTTACCAGAAGGTTTGAGGGTAGCGGACTTGGATTGGCACTATCCAAAAAATATTGTGATTTGAATAATATTTTAATTCAAATTGAAAGTCAAAAAGACAAAGGAACAAAGGTTAGATTAATTTTTTAAATCAATTTAATATCACTTAAAAAATTTAATTTTTCCCGAATTGAACTTACATTTTGTAATTCTATTTCAACAGAAATAATAGTTTCCGAATCATTATTAAAAATGATTAGGTTGCCGGAAGGATCGAAAATACTGCTTGCACCGGGATAGTTGTGGTAAGGATCCGAACCTATACGATTTACAGCAGCAACGTAACATTGATTTTCAATTGCTCTTGCCTTTAATAATGATTCCCAGTGGTTAATTCTTTTTTCCGGCCAACTGGCAATATTTATAATTAAATCTGTAGTTTGTTTTGCATATTTTCTGTAAAGTTCGGGGAAGCGCAAATCGTAACAAATTGAAAACCCTATTTTCCAATCATTAATTTTACTAATTATAGGTTCAAAACCGGCTTGAAAATGTTTATCTTCTTCGGCTAATGAAAACAGATGTATTTTATGATATTGTGCTGTAATTATTCCTTGCGGGTTAAAATGAACTGCACTATTAAAAATCCGATTATTATTTTCAGTAACAATGCCGGCTATTAAATGCTTTTTAAGTTTAGAAGCAAGATTTATAAAAAAGTCAAAAGAAAACCCATCAATTTCCTCAGCGTTTTTTTTACTATCCATCGAAAAACCGGTGAGAGACATTTCCGGGAAAATTAATAAATCTTCATCGGAAACATGTTTTTCAATGAGTAAATGAAGCTTATCGGCTGTTTTTCTTTTATTATTCCAAACAGGGGAGTATTGCACTAACCCGATTTTAAGTTTTTTATCCGACATCAATTCTGGCATAAGTTTCCTTATCAATTTCGGAAATATCAACAGTCACATTAAATTTTTTGTTTTTATTGAATTTAGAAAACTCGGCAACAAAAAAATCCAACAAATCTTCCGAAAGATTTTCTTTAAAATCGATTGAACGACCGGATAGAATTTTAAGAGTTACTGCAACGAAACCTTTGTCGGTATTTTCTGAACCGACTGAAAATATTGACGAACTATAAATTCTTGTTTTAATATTTTCAATATTAAAATTACCTCTATCAATTATTTTATTGTGGAGGTTTGATATAAATTCCGAAGTGTTTTCAGGAAGAATCAAGTTTGACGAATGTTCAATTATACAATGTGGCATTTTATCTCAAAAAAATTTAAAGAATCTTTCAACTTTTCCTTTTTCGCTTTTAATACCGAAAACTAAACAGAGTAAAGACAAAAACAAAATGATGGTACCACTTAATAATAATTTTGATTTGTAATCATAGTAGTGATCGAATCCCAAATCTTTATTTATTATAATTCCAATACCAACAAGAAAAAAACCGATAATGGCAAAAAAACGACCAAGTTTTATAATTACTTCAGGCCATATTATTTTTGAGTTTTTCATATCTCTCCTAAGCTTATTAGGACAGAATACGCAAAACGGTGTATCAGCTAAAATTAAATTAAAAAAATACGATGCTTAAGTCAATGATGGAAAACAATTATTTTTTTAATAAAATGAATAAAAATAATCAGATAAAAATAATAGTTGTGGAAGATGATATTGGGCTTTCCGAACTAATTAAATCTAACTTAAAAAAAATCGGCTATTCCGTTCATGTTGTTAACGAAAGTAAAAAAGCTTTTAATATTTGTTTAGCTGAAAATTTCGATTTATTAATTATTGATTATTTTTTACCTGAATTGGACGGCGAGGAATTTATAAAAGAATTAAAATTAAAATCAAAATGCCCTCCGTTTATAGTTATTTCAGGTGCCAGTGAATTAAAAAATGTAATTTCAATGATGAAATTAGGGGCGGAAGATTATTTGCCCAAGGATATTGATTTTATAAGATTATTACCCGAATTGGTAAAAAGAGTTGCTAATGACATAAAAACAAGAAAAGAATTAATAGGTGCCGAAAAGAAAATTAAGGAAAGCAAAGAAGAATTAAATATTTTTCAGAGATTTGCCGCACAAGCCGGACAGGGGTTGGGAATAGTTAATATAAACGGTGAGTTTCAGTATTTCAATTCTTCACTTTGCAAGATATTAGACTATGAAAATTCTGAAGAATTTAAACAAGTTAATTTCTTTGAGTTATATCCAAAATCAGTTTCGGAAAATTTTAGGAATCAGATTTTTCCTACTGTTTTAAGAGATGGCAATTGGGTGGGTGAAACCGAATTGTTAACAAAAAAAAACAAATTGATTTTTGCTATCCAAAATGTATTTATTATTACTCGTGGCATAGAAAGACTTTTTGCTTTTTTAATTACGGATTTAACAAAACTTAAAAAACACGAAGAATTACTCCATCTGCAATCAACTACTTTGGAAGCTACTGCCAATAGCATTGTAATATCCAACAAAGAGGGTGAAATTGTTTGGGTTAATCAAGCCTTTAGCGAACTTACCGGTTATTCAAAAAAAGAAGTGCTTTATAAAAATGTTAACATCTTAAACTCGAAACAAAATGATGCTTTAATATATGATGATTTGTGGAATACTATCACAAAGGGAGAGGTTTGGCGAGGCGAGTTAATTAATATGAGAAAAGACGGCACACTTTATATTGAAGAACAGACTATTACTCCGGTAAAAAATTCTGAAGGTGAAATAATTAATTATATATCAATAAAACAAGATATTACCGAAAGGAAAAGAATAGAAAAGGAATTAAAAAAACTTAATGACGAATTGGAACACAGAGTGTTATTAAGAACAGATGAATTAAATAAAGTAAACAAAGAATTAGCAAAACAGGAGGAAAAATTTAGAAGATTATTTGAAAACTCGGCTGATGCGGTTGTATTGGTTGAAAATGACTTAATAATGGAATGTAATCCGGCAACCTTAAATATGTTTAAAACCACCAGAGATAATTTTATAGGAAAACTTTTTACCGAACTTGTTCCCATTTTTCAGGCCGATGGTCTGAATTCCAAAACATTTTTGTTAAAAAAAATTGTTGAAGCAACTGAAAATAAAAATGCTCATTTCGAAATTGAATTAAAAAGAACAAATGATGAGATATTTTTTGCTGATGTTTTACTTTCAATCTCGTGTTTAAATAATAATAAACTTATTCAAGTTGTGATAAGAGATATTACCGGTAAAAAGGCAGCAGAAGAAGCAATTAAGCAAGCTGAAGCAAAATTAATTGAAGCTGAAAAAATGGCTGCCTTAGGCGAAATGATTGCCGGAGTTTCGCATGAAATAAATACTCCGATAGGTGTTTGCTTAACAGCTTCCACTTATTTGCAAGAAAATGCCGTTGAATTTGAAAAATTATTCAGACATAACAAAATTTATAAAAAGCAATTAAACGATTTTTTAACTACAACTCTTGATTCAACCAAAATAATAAATTCGAACCTGAAACGGGCAGCTGGTTTAATTAAATCGTTTAAGCAGGTTTCATCAGACCAAACCTCGGGCGAAACTAGGATTTTTAATTTAAAGAATTATGTAGACGAAATAATTGTTAGTCTTTATCCGAAATTAAAAAAAACCAATTATAAAATAGTTAATGATTGTGATAAGAAACTTGAAATTAAACTAAAACCGGGATTTATTGCACAAATATTAACCAATTTAATTGTTAATTCAATTAGTCATGCTTTTGAAAATAGAGAAGAAGGGAAAATTAAAATCTCTGCCAAAGCAAAGGGTGAAAAGTTAATTATTACCTTTAAAGATAACGGATGTGGAATACCCGAAGAAAATATTTCAAAACTCTTTAATCCGTTTTATACCACTAAAAGAGGAAAAGGGGGGACGGGATTAGGTTTATACGTAGTTTACAGTTTAATAACTACCGAGCTAAACGGAGAAATAATTTGTAAAAGTAAAATTGAGAAAGGCACGGAATTTTATATTACGCTACCTTTAATAAATAACTAATCTTACGATTATTAGAAAATAAATATTTGACGGGTAAAAGTGAGTTTATTTACAAAAAAAGATGATGAAATACTATTCACGGAAAGTGAAATCCAAAACACAGAAGAAA
This sequence comes from uncultured Melioribacteraceae bacterium, assembly GCA_964496755.1. Classification (GTDB taxonomy): domain Bacteria; phylum Bacteroidota; class Ignavibacteria; order Ignavibacteriales; family Melioribacteraceae; genus CAZCBD01. The sequence goes on along the minus strand of CAZCBD010000013.1, from coordinate 20,802 downwards.
AATACTCTGATGTTTTAGACACAACTTCGGGTAAATGGAAAATACTAATTGTAGATGACGAAGAAGATATTCACGCTGTAACAAAAATGGTGCTTAAGGAAATTAAATTCAAAAATAAAGAAATGGAATTTTTTAGTGCTTATAATGAAAACGATGCAAAAAAAATTCTTTCCGAAAATAATGACATTGCTCTGGTTTTACTTGATGTAGTAATGGAAAATGAGAATTCCGGTTTGCGAATAGTAGATTATATCAGAAATAATCTTAAAAATGCAAATATCAGAATAATACTCAGAACCGGATATCCCGGACAAGCACCCGAACGAAAAATTATTATTGATTATGATATTAATGACTATAAAGAAAAAACAGAGCTCTCTTCTCAAAAACTGATAACATCTATAATATCGGCACTTCGTTCTTATGAAGATATAATTACAATCAGCGAATTAAATAAAACGCTTGAAGAAAAAGTTGCTGAACGCACAAAAGAATTAAATTTGGCGAATAAAAAATTAGTGAATCTAAATGAGCAATTAACTGAAAATTTACTTACGATGGAAAAAGATATGCAAGCAGGGCGAATGATTCAATTACATCTTTTGCCTCAATGTGAAGTAAATATCAATAATATTTTATGCAAACATTATCTGAAACCCTCCTTGTATTTAAGTGGAGATTTTGTTGATTATTTTAAAATAAACGATCACAAATTGCTTTTTTACTTTGTTGATGTATCAGGGCATGGTTCGGCAAGTGCCTTTGTAACTATTTTCATTAAAAACTTTATTGATACTTTTTTTGAAAAAATTAAAGCCGCCGGACCTTCTTTTGAAATTAAACCCGAACTTATAGCAACCAAATTGAATGAAAAGATTATTAGCGAAAAGCTAGATAAATTTGCAACAATGTTTATTGGAATAATTGATTTACAAAAAAAAGAACTAACCTATGTTAACGCAGGGCAATTTCCATACCCGATTTTAAATACTGAAGACTATTATTTAGAATTAAAATCCGGATCTTCGCCGGTTGGAATGTTTAAAACTACAAACTATACCTCAAAGCAAATAAATCTTGAGAATAAATATTCTATCTTAATAGTTTCAGACGGGCTATTTGAAATAATGAAAAACGTAAATCTAAACGAAAAACAAAAAGTGTTATACAACCTATTTAAAGATTCCGGTAGAATAATAGAAAGATTATTAGATAAATTTGAGATTAATACATTAGAGTCGATTCCGGATGATATTACTTTTATGTTAATAGAACATAAATAAGCGGATAAGATAAAAATGAGCAGGGAGGATAAAATGAACGAATGTAAATACTTGATTGGAAAAGAAGCAGAAAAATGTAGAATTAAAATAATTGGCTTTAGCACTTACGCAACTTGCCAGCCCCTGAAAAATTTTATTTACGAAATTATTGAAAATAAAACTTACAGTAGTATTGAATTCGATTTAACCGAAACGGAAACACTTGATAGTACAAATCTGGGATTATTAGCTAAATGTGCGGAATATTTACGCGAATTTAATATGAAACCAATTATATATTCATTAAAAGAAGACATTGACAAAATACTTGAAAGTGTTGGTTTCGATAAATATTTCAAAATAAAACATGAAAAAATGACCAATACAAATGAACTAAAACCCTTGCCGGAAAATGTTGAATTAGATAGAGCCTCGCTTGCTGATATGCTTTTGGATACTCATAGATCATTAATAAAATTAGATGGTAATAACCAAAGATCGTTTAATAAAGTAATCAGACTTTTGGAAAAAAGAAAAGAAAAAGTAGTTAGTCATAATTAAAATATTGAGCCACAATGTTTGAAAAAAAATGTATTGATGAAATTTGTACCGTTAGAATAAATTTACAAAAAGCTACTCTTTCGGTTACTGAAAAATTTAGAGAATTTTTTTTGGATTTGCTTAAAACCGAAACAAAAAAAATAATTGTTGATTTTAAGAAGTGCGAATACGTAAATTCTACATTTTTAGGCACTTTGGTTGCATGCTTTAAAATAGCCGAAACAAAAGGGGCAACATTAAAAATAGTTGTTAATACTAAGCTCAACTTTATTTTTTGTGATATTGCACATTTGCATCAATTGTTTAGTATTTATAACAATATTGATGAAGCTATATTTGATTATAAAAATTAAAATTTATTATTATATTTATTTACTTAATGAGCTGATATTTTTGGAGGATACCAATGCCGGTCAAATTAAATATTAAAATTTTATTGGTTGAAGATGCAGCAGTAATGCGCAAAATGGAAAAAAAAGTGCTATCCAGTTTAGGGCATGAGAATATAATTGAATCTGTTGACGGAGACGATGCAATTGCCAAGTTGCAAAGTGATTCTACAATTGAACTTGTAATTAGCGATTGGAATATGCCCAATAAATCAGGATTAGAATTACTTCGGTGGATTAGGAGTAATGACCAATTAAAAAATCTTCCATTTATAATGGCAACCGGCAGAGGTGAAAAAAAAGAAGTTACCGAGGCAAACGAAGCCGGAGTAAGTGCTTTCATTTCTAAACCGTTTAATGCAGCCGAGCTAAAAGAAAAAATTGATGAAGCTTTTGGAGATAAAAAAGAAGAAATGAAAGAACGCCCCAAGGCAAAACTTAATGACGAGGGGAAAGTAATTATTAATATGGCGCATATTCAAATTACAGATCATTTGGTGTTGGGGGTTCTGAAACATTTAATTAAGATTGGCGAAATTAATCCGAAGCATTTTGAATTGCGTACTCACAGAATGTCTAGTTGGAACCCGGTAGCTAATGCACTCGACAAAGGAACCGTTGAAGGTGCATGCGTATTAGCCCCTATTGCAATGGATTTATATAAATATGGCGCCCCGTTAAAGTTAATTTTGTTTGCTCACCGCAATGGAAGTATTCTTGTTCGAAATAAAAAAGGGGGAGATTTCAGAGAACCCTACAATGATTTTTTTAAACAAAAGACTTTTTACATTCCCCATACATTATCAATTCATAATATGCTTGCGCATATGTTTTTTACCGGTATTGGATTGCAACCCGGAGTTGCGGGTAACGATAACGTTGATATTGAATTTGAAGTTGTACCGCCCGTAAAAATGCCTGAGTTTCTTGGCGATAATCCGGATACGGCCGGCTACTTAGTAGCCGAACCTTTGGGTACAAAAGCAATTGCCAACGGATTGGCAGAACTTCAATTTCTATCCAGCGAAATGTGGGAAAATCATCCTTGCTGTGTAATTACTATGCAGGAAGAATTTTTAAATGATTATCCCGATGCTGCATTTGAACTTTCCGATTATTTGGTAAAAGCCGGTAAGTTTATTGCTCAAAAACCGGGAGCCGCTGCCGAAATTGCAGTTGAATTTTTAGACCCTGATAAATCATTGGGATTAAAAGTACCGTTGCTTCGGAATGTTTTAACCGAACCTCTTGGTATTAAAACGGATAATCTTTACCCTTCAATTGAAGATTTGGATAAAATGCAACATTATATGCATGACGTTATGGGGGTTGGGAGTATTATTGAAGTTGATAAGTTTGTTGATTTAAAATATGCTCGCTCGGTTTGCGGAGAAAGCGCCAGCCGTTCAAAATCAAATTTACATGATTCTTTTGAATATGCTAATGAATTGTTAGTCCGAGCTGAATTATCTAATGAGGAACTTGCATCAAAAGCATTATTAAATATGGAAGGACAATATTTGATGTTTGTTCTCGACAATCAAGAATTCGGAATTGATATACTGAAAATTAGAGAAATTATAAAATTAGTGCCAATTACGAGCATGCCGCAATCCCCACCATTTGTAAAAGGAATAATTGATTTAAGAGGAAATGTTGTACCGATTATTGATATTCGCACTCGTTTTGGAATGCCGGAAGTTGAACCGACAAATAAAACTTGCATAATAGTTCTTGAAATTGAACATCAAGGAATATCTGTAGAAATGGGAATAATTGTGGACTCGGTTTCCGAAGTTAGAACAATTTCCGCTTCCGATATTGATGCTCCGCCTGAAATTAGTACTACGGTTGATTCAAAATATATAATGGCTATGATTAAAGATGAGGATATGATTAAAATTTTGCTCGACATTAGTTTGGTTCTCTCTAAAAATGAATTAGCGCTTGTTAATACGGTTGCATAGAAAGAGTTTTTATGAATATTTCTAAACTACGCGATGTTGCTAATTTTTTATATGAATCGAACAGATACGAAGATGCGTATGTAATATATGATGAAATTTCCAAACAAATTTGGTGCGCTATCGGTTATGTTCAAAATGGTCTGGGTGATTTTTCTCACGAGTATTTAAATCTCAATATCCGTTCCGCAATAGATTTTAGAAAAACTTATTTATTTACTGCTACAAATACGGTTTTTACCAAATGGTTTGATCTAGATTTCGATCAAACATTAAATGAATTTATTTTTGCCTTGTCCGGCCATTTGAAATGTATTTCCGGTTCTTCTAAAATCCAAGCAAAGCTTTCGAATATGCAAGTACTTGTAGAGTATTTGGTTTTATATAACTTAATAATTGATAGTTCCACAGATAAATGGATTTCTAATCTGATGCGAATAGCGATGCCTCAAATCTCGACTGGAAAATTAAAAAGCATTCGTTCAAATTTATCCGAGGAAAGTATTAAAGAATTATTACTTGAAGCTTCTGCAAAAATTGTGAGTACCGATTGGGCGGTAATGAATATAGAACTTCTTGATTATTTAAAAAAAATCGGTGAACACAATACTTATTTTTACTCAAGCCTTGCTAAGATAATTCCAAATAATTATTCTCGCAAACAATCTAAAAAGTCTAAAAGAAGCTATCACAAATATGAACGATATGAAAAATACGAAAGGTACGAAAAATATGAAAAATTTGAGGAGGAGAGATATTCCGGTAACAATTTTGATTCTTCAAAAGCAACGGATGCCGAAAAATCGAAATATTACGGCGAAGTTTTAGGACTAAAAGGTAGAGTTACCAAAACACAAATAAGAAAAAAATATTTGCAAATGATTGCTAAATATCATCCTGATAAAGTGGATTCTCTAGGTGATGAAATTTTAAAAATGGCTCAACAAAAAACAAAGGAAATAAATGAAGCATACGAGTGGCTAAAAAGAAAGTTTAATTTCTAAAACAATGAAAGGTTAAAGATGAAAAAAACTATTTTAGTTTTAGTAGGGTTATTTATTGCAATACAATTTTTCCAGATTGATACAACACCGAAAAAGAAAACTACCGGAGGTGATTTTTTTAGTATTTACAGCACAAATGATACACTGAAAACACTTATTAAAAATGCCTGTTACGATTGTCATTCTTATGAAACAAAATATCCGTTTTATTCAAAAATAGCACCTTTGTCATGGTTTATTGATGATCATATTGTTGATGGTAGAAAGCATTTGAATTTTTCTATTTGGAATACATATTCGCTTAAAAGAAAAACAAAAAAACTTGAAGAATCAATTGAAGAAATTGAGGAAGAAAATATGCCTTTAAATAGCTATTTAATTTTGCATTCGGAAGCAAAATTAAATGAAATAAACAAAGAGAAATTAATTGAATTTTTCGAACAGATTCTTAAGCAAGAAACTAAAAATAAATTGATTTTGCAAAACGAAGAAAAACAAAACGAAGAAAAATAAAATGAAAAAAAGTAAAATATTGAATGGTGGAGAGAAGTTAAACAATTATGTTAATTTGGCTTTTTATCCTACCCCGATACACAAGCTGAACAATATTAATAAAATGTTCCCGGGATATGAAGTTTACATAAAAAGAGATGACCAAACAGGATTGGCTCTTGGCGGAAATAAAGTCAGAAAGCTTGAGTATTTGATGAAAGATGCTTTGGATAAAGGGTTTAATTCGGTAGTTACATTTGGTGGAATGCAATCTAATCATTGCAGACAGACAGCTGCGGCAGCTGCAGTACTTGGCTTAAAATGTTTTTTGATTTTACGTGGCCCTGAACCGGAAGTATCAAATGGCAATTACTTGTTAGATAAACTTTTGAATGCAGAAATTCTTTGGTGCAATTCAGATGAAAAATTTTTAGATCCTGAAAAATTAATGTCTCAATATGATTATGGAAATGATAAACCGTATTTAATTCCAATGGGTGGTTCAAATTATCTCGGTTCTTTTGGATATGCCAGAGCAATGGAGGAATTTAAAAATCAATCGGAAGTTATTGGGGATTTCGATTATATTTTCTTTGCTTCATGTTCCGGTGGAACTCATTCCGGAATGGCAATTGGGAAAAAGATTTTTGATATTGAGACAAAAATTATCGGAATTAATATCGACAAAGTGGAAGATAATAACTTTTCTTTGCACAATCATATTGTAAATATATCAAATGAAGCTTTGTCTAAAATTGACGATGAAGTAAGAATTGAAAATCATGAAATAATTCTGGATAGTAATTACAGTGAAGCCGGTTATGGTGTGATTACGGAAAATGAAATTGAAACCATTAAATTGATAGCATCTACTGAGGGAATATTATTAGATCCGATTTATACAAGCAGAGCGTTTTTTGGAATGCTGGATTATTTGAAGAAAAAGAAATTACCGGAAAATTCGAAAATCCTTTTTTGGCATACCGGTGGTGCTCCAAGTAATTTTTATTTTTTAAACAAATTAGTTTAAACTCAAATTAAATTATACGAGGATAAAAAAAATCCCGCTTTTGCGGGATTTTAGACAAACACAAAAATTTATAAAATTGAATTTTCTTTTTCTCTTTCAAACAATTCTTGGTAATTTTCAATAAATTCATCTAATTTTTCTTGAGAGTCAAATTTAAGAGTATCAAGAATCGAAGGATCTAATTCGTAATTCTCATCCCAATAGAAATTGCCTATTTCAAATTTCTGAGTCATATAATCAGCTAAATGAACAATAGCAGTAATTACATTTTCAGATGAAGATTTTGAAGGTGTATGGTGGTACAAAATATTTTCTTTTAAAGTTTCAGCCAAATTCCATTTATCAACCAACAAGAAACCGATTTCTTGATGGTCAAATCCTAAGGCTTCAATTTCAGCGTCATAAAATTTAGCGCCGTTATTTTTTACACTGTCAACTATTTCAATGAATGCGGAATGGAAATATTTATGCATAACCGGGATTGCCAAATCGTGAAGAAGTCCGGCAATAAAAGCTTCACCGCCAATTCTGTATCCTAAATCCAAAGCGATTTTTCGTGCGGCATTAGCAGTTATCATTGAATGTAACCAAAATTCTTTTTGATTAAAATATTTGTCGGTTTTACCTTTAAAAGATTCTACCATTGAAAGTGCAATGACAATATTTTTAATATCCTGAAATCCAATAATAAGAATTGCAAATTCGATTGTTGTAACTTTTCTTGAAAGACCATAAAGAGGACTATTTGCAATTGATAAAATTTTAGTAACAAGACCCTGATCTTTTCCAATTGTTTTGCTTAAACTATCCGTATTTGTAGAAGGATCATCTAATAATCTTGACACTTCTTGCATTGCGCCTGAAATAGCAGGTAAGTTATAAACATTTTTTAGAATAAGTTCAGTCTTTTTCCGTTTTTCGTTTAGAATGTTTTCATCCATTTTTATCTTCTATCCTTTGGTAATTAAAGCCAATAATATTTCAAAAAGCAAGATACTTAATATTTTATTTAATAAGCAAATAATTTTTTTGTTTTGTCTAAATAAAAATAACGCTGAATTTTGAACTAATTCCTTTTTTGCTTTCCATTTTCAACTCAGCATTATTTAGTTCGCAATAATATTTTACCAGTGTTAAACCCAAACCATTACCACCGTTTTTAAGTGTATAAATAAATTCTTATAAAAAGTAAAATCTTAAATTTTATTTAATAGAGATTGTAAAGGTTTAATTAATTTTTTTTATTAGACTAATTTTCAGAATTCATCTTTTCTTCGAAATTTTTTTAATCAATTCAATTACTCTATACTACGAAAATATTAATCTCATTTTTTGTATCTTAGCCGGCATAAATAGTATTTGTTAAAGAGGAAAAAATGAAAAAAACAGTTTTATTATTATCGGTTTTATTTTTTTTATTTTCATGTTCGGAACAATATCTTGAAAAAGGTTCGAAAGAATATATTGCACAAGTAAAGAAATGGCGACAAAAAAGAAATGAGAATCTTAAAAAGAAAAGTATCTGGACTCGCTTAGCAGGACTTTATTGGCTTCAGGAGGGTGACAATACTTTTGGCTCTGCTAAAGATAATTTGATACAATTTCCTGAATTTGCTCCGGGTAAAATAGGCGTCATAAAGTTAAATAATGGAAAATTATTTGTAACAATTAATAATGATGTGGAAGTAAAAGTTGGTAACAAAAAAATTACGGCACAAGAAATATATGCCGATAATGTTGCTGATTTCACATTAATGAAAACAGGTAGATATAGTTGGTACATAATAAAAAGAGGCACAAAGTTTGGGATAAGACTTATTGACAATGAAAATCCCATTGCAAAAAACTTTACAAAAGTACCTGCTTTTCCAATAAATGAAGACTGGGTAATTGAAGCAACTTGGAATAAATTTAAAACACCAAAAGAAATTGAAATTCCAACAGTAATTGGTATTGCCGAAAAAGATACAGCTTATGGCGAAATCGTTTTTGCACTTGGGGGAAAAGAATATCATTTTATTGCTTCTGGTAAAGGACCGGAGTTTTCGATTATTTTTTCAGATGGTACCAACGGCGAAGAAACTTACGGAGCAGGTAGATTTGTTACTGCAAAAATGGATACTACTTCGGGTGTGGTTATCATTGATTTTAACAAAGCTTATAATCCCCCGTGTGCGTTTACTAAGTATGCAACTTGCCCTTTGCCGCTTCCTGAAAATATGATTGAAACCAGAATTACAGCCGGAGAAAAATTTGAAGGACATCATTGATTGACACTCGAAGAATTTGAAAAATTAATAGCGCCCGATGCACAAAGTTTTTATGAAAAACATAAAAATTGCAATCCCTCTGAATTTTCGCTAAAGTATTCCAAATTAGCTGATGTTCCGATTCGTGCTATTGCCGAACAGATTTATTGCTATCAGAAAGCAAAAACAAAATTGCCTTCTTTTGCAGATAAATTAATATTTGAAAAGATTGCATTGGAACAATCTTCAAGTGAAATTACTGCCAAATATAAAAGTGAATTGCTGAAAGCCGATATAATTGCAGATTTAACAGGTGGTTTTGGTTTGGATACTATTTTCTTTTCCCAAAAAGCCAAAAGTGTTTATTATTTTGAAAAAAATATTTTATTGTCAAATATTACTAAATTAAATATTTCAAACTTAAATATTATAAATATCAAAATATATTCGGAAGATAGTATTAGTTGGCTTATGAACAATAATGTTAAATTCGATTTAATTTATTTAGATCCGGCAAGGCGTTATAAATCTAAAAGAGCAGTTGACCTAGATTTTTGTCAACCGAATGTTTATGAAAATATTGATCTGTTTTTAAGTAGATCTGATACTCTTTTAATAAAAGCAGCGCCGGCATATGATTTTACTGAAGCCAAAAGAAAAATAAAAAATTTAAGTGAATTTATTGTTGTTTCGGTTGATAACGAATGCAAAGAGGTTTTATTAAAAATAGAAAAAAATTATTCAGCTGAAATAAAAATCAAATCGGCAAGTATATATTCAAAAGTAAATTTAGTTTCTGAATTTGAATCTTCAGAAAATACATTGCCTAATAAAACCGTAGCTAAAACCATTGGAAATTATTTTTTTGAACCGGATGTGGCTCTAATTAAATCGGGTTTAACTGCAGTTTTAGCTGATAAAATGAAATTACAATATTTAAATAATGAAGTTGATTATCTTACCGGTAATTCCGAAATAGTTAATTTTATTGGTAGAAAATTTAAAATAATTTGTTGGGAGAATTTTAGTTTAAAAATTTTCCGAAGATATTTAAAAAAATGTAATTTATTAAAAGCGAATCTTTCGAAGAGAGGTTTTTCGCTTTCTGTTGAGGAGTTGAGAAAAAAAGTTAATATCAAAGATGGTGGGAAAGATTATTTTTTCTTTACTACATTTATGGAAAAACCGATTTTTATCCATTGTAATAAAATAGAAAGTTAATAAATATAAAGGTAAAAAAATGAAAAAGCTATTGTTAATGTTTTTTGCAATTTTATTTCTTGCTTGTGCCGAAAGAAAATCCGAGGTTGACTTTGGAATGGAATATAACAAAATGTGGGGGGCAGGTGATAAACCTCAATGGGTGCTTAATCATGGAATATTTGAGCAGACAGCCGTAAATTGGTCAACAGGGAAGCATACGGCAACTCCGGTTCCACTCGGAGCTGTTGGCCCGAAAAAATATTTGAAAATGCTAAGTGGAATAATTCAAAACACGGATATTGCAAAAACCTTAAAACTGGCTGTTTCTGAAAATGTGAATGTTATTTTAGTTATTGGTGACGGAATGGGATTTGGACATTTAAGTTTGCCGATTTTTAATAATATTGCACGGGAAAACGGAGAACAAACTTATTTTGAAAAAATTACAAAAGATGGGACGACAGGAATTGTTTTTACAAATCCGTATAAAGAAATAATAACAAGTTCGGCCGCTGCTGCAACAGCAATTGCTTCTGGCACGAAAACCCGCGTAGGAATGCTTGGCTTGGGGCCGAATGGTAAAAGAGTTGAAACTATTCTGGATGTGGCTGAAAAAAATAATCTTTCAACCGGATTGATTTCGGAAGCGCCTATTACACATGCTACACCGGCTGGATTTTATGGACACAGTATTTCGCGCAGCAATCAAAACCTAATAGCCGAACAATTGGTTAATGACAATGAAATTGAAGTGTTGCTCGGTGGGGGTGCCAAATTTTTTATTCCTGCAAATACCTTGACGAATGATTTTGATCAGTTGAAAAAGATAAACGTTTCTCTTCAAGGTAAATCCGCAAGAAAGGATAAAAAAAATCTATTAAAAATAATGCAAAACAAGGGATACGAAATTGTATCGACCAAAGATGAATTAAGTCAAATTTCGAATAAAACTAAAAAACTTTTAGGACTGTTTGCCGCAAATGCTATGAATGCACGAATTGATAGAGATAATGAAAATACGGGCGAACCTTCGTTGGTTGAAATGTCTGAAAAAGCAATTACCATTTTGCAAAAAAACAAGAAAGGATATTTTCTGATGATTGAAGCAGCTCGTATTGATTGGGAAGCTCATGCCAACGATGCCGGCGCAGTATTGAAAGCAGTTGAAGAAATGAATGATGTTTTGGAATATTGCTATAAAGTTTATAAAACAAATCCTAAAAACACATTACTTGTTTTTACTGCAGATCATGAAACGGGTGGACTTGGACTTTCTTACTATAGTTTGCCGAAAGGAAAACGTATTCCTATTAAATTAGAAAGCGGGGACATTTATACTCCTACAAAATTTAATTTACCGTTTTCGGATTATCTAAAGTTGAATAAACAAAATTCTACTTTTGAAAAAATCTTTACAGAAAAAAATGATTTTAATAATTTTTACAAAAAAATTTCGGATAATGTAGGATATAAAATTGATAAGACTTTGGCTAGAAAAATTTATGAAGAAATTTCAAAGTTTGAAGGATACAAATAAAACTTTACGAGAAAAAAATGAATAAGAAATTATTATTTCTATCTTTAATAATTTTAGCTCAAATAAACTTAGCTCAAATTAAAATATTCAGAAATCTGACAGTAGAAGATGGATTAGCACAATCACAGGTGCGTTCTATTTATCAAGATAGTAAAGGTTATATGTGGATTGGTACTTCTTTTGGTTTAAGTAGATGGGATGGATTTGAGTTTAAGAATTATTTTACTCTTGACGGATTACCCGATTTACAAATAAATACAATTTACGAAACTTCTGATAATCGTTTGTTTGTGGGTACTGCAAACGGATTAGCATATTTCAATGAAAATGGTTTTGTAACAATTCCATCAAAAATTAAATCCAGTAGAATTTATATCACGGCAATTATTGAAGATTCATCAAAGAATATTTGGGTGGGCTCATCAAGGGGCTTATTAAAAATCGTACGTGATACTTTATCCGTTGTAGAGGAAAACGGTAAATTGAAAAAAAGTTATGTGGCTGCAATTGTGAAGCATAATAATAATTTGGTTTATGTATTAGGCAATAATGGAATTTATACGGAAAAAAATAAAAAGTTAATCCGTTTGGTAAAAGATAAAGTTGGAATTACAAAAAGACGAGTTACTGTTAGAGCAGATGAAAAAGGGAATTTGTATATCCCAACTCGAAGAGGTTATTACATTTACGATGGTAAAAAAGTAGAAAAAAAAATATTGTACGAAAATGATGGTTTTGTTGTTTGGGATGTTTTACCCGAAACTAATCAAATAATGGTTTCCTCAAATTTTGGAGTTATTATTCAAAAGGGAAATGAGCGAGAGATTATAAATAGAACCAACGGATTATCACCCTCGGGGGTAAGTGTTATTTGTAAAGATGTAAACGGGATTTATTTTTTTGGTACTTTCGGGGAAGGAATAATACTATACGATGGAGGGAAAATTATTTCGTATACAAAACAATCCGGTTTATCAAGCGAAAGAATATTCGGAATTACCGAAGGAACAGATAATGAAATTTATTTAGCTACCACCACAGGTGGTGTAAATATTGTGGATAAAAGGAAAGTGAAAATTATTTCGGAGTTAGATAATTTAAATTCGAACTTTGTGTTGGATGTAAAATCTAATAATAAGGGAATAATAGCTGCAGCTACGGGATATGGAATTGCGATTATTAAGAATAAAAAAGTTATAAAGCAAATTACACGAAGGGATGGATTACCTAGAAACACGATAGGAAGTATTGCTTTTGTAGATTCGAACAAATTCTATGTTTCCCATTCTAAAGGTATATCTCTAATAGATATTTCGAACTTAAACAAAATAAAAATTAAACACTTTTCTAAAAAAGATGGTTTAACAGATAATTCGGTTAATAAAGTTTATTATAAAAATAATGTGCTTTATGTTGGTACCGATAATGGTGGTTTAAATATTTTAACAAAATCAAAAATTTCCCACATTACTGCCAAGGAAGGTTTGCTGAATAATAAGGTTTTAGATATTTTCAAAAATGATGATGGAGCTTTATTTATTGGTACTCAAAGCGGATTAAATATTATTTACCCGGATACAATTTTGTATATCACAACCAGAGAAGGGCTAAGTGATAATACAATCTATACCATTGGTAAAGATAACTACAATAGGATTTATCTTACCACAAACAAAGGAGTGAATATTTTAACATTCAACAAATTAAATTTTTCGATTTCCTATTTGAATTCAAAAAATGGTTTGGCCGGAAATGAGTGTAATGCACAAGGTTTTTTTAAAGATTCTAAAGGTAGAATTTGGATTGGTACAATGAAAGGAGCAACTTGCTATGACCCGAGTTTGGATTTTAAACAGAACAAACCACCGGTAATTCATTTGGCCGAAGTTAAACTCTTTGATACGGTTCTAAAAAAAAGAAACAAAAATGAAATTATCCAATTAGCTTACGATCAGAATTATTTGAAGTTTGAATATATTGGAATTAATCTTGCCTATCCCGATTTGGTAAAGTATCAATATCGCCTTACTAATATTGATCCTGTTTGGGTGAATACTTCAAACAGATCGGTGCGGTATGCAAATTTGCCCGATGGTAAATATAACTTTGAAGTTCGTGCTCGTAATGAGTTAGGAGAATGGAGTAAACCGGTTGGAGTTAGGTTTTACATTATTGCTCCTGTTTGGAAACAATGGTGGTTTATAATTTCTCTATCCTTAATAGTAATTCTTGCAATTGCTTCTTTTGTTTACATGCGTGTTAAGCAAACTCTTGAATTGGAAAGACTAAGAATAAAACTTGCTGCGGATTTACATGATAATGTAGGTGCAGGTCTAACGGAAATTTCAATTCTTAGCGAAGTAATTGCTTATACAAAAGATCGGAATACTTCGGAAGTTTCCAAAAGCCTTAATTTAATTAGTGATACTGCACGCGAACTTGTAGACAGTATGAGTGATATTGTTTGGTTTGTAAATCCGAAAAAAGATTCTCTTTACGATTTAATTATCAGACTTGAAGAATCATACAGAGAAGTACTTATCCAAAAAGGAATTGCTTTTGAATCTTTAAATATTACCGATTTGGAAAAAATATCTTTGCCAATGGAATACAGACGACATTTATTTTTAATCTTTAAAGAAGCTTTTCATAACTGCGTAAAACATAGCGAATGTAAAAATATGTCGCTTAATGCAAAAGTTGATGGGAGAAAAATAAAAATGATTTTATCCGATGATGGTATTGGCTTTGATATTAATAAGCAGAAACGCGGTGAAGGAATAAATAATATATATAATAGAACAAAGGAAATTGATGGAAGAATTAAAATAAAATCGGTAGTTGGAAAAGGAACAAAGATTATTTACGAAGGATTTATTTATTAAAAGGACCTATTGATTGATATGATAAACGTTGTAATTGTAGAAGATAGCATGCCTATTCGCGAAGGATTAAAGATTCTTCTTAATGGAACGGAAGGCTTTAAATGTGAAGCGGCATTCGTAGATTGTGAATCTATGTTAAAAGAAATTGAAACTTTATATCCGGATATTATGTTGATGGATATTGGACTTCCGGGAATTTCCGGTATAGAAGGCATTAAAAAAGTTAAAATGATTTATCCCGATTTGCCGATTTTAGTACTTACAATTTACGAAGAAAATGAAAAAATATTCGATGCTCTTTGCAGCGGTGCAAGTGGCTATTTAGTAAAAAAAACAGAACCTACCCGTTTGCTCGAAGCAATAAAAGAAGCAACTGAAGGTGGTGCTCCGATGAGTGCGCCGATAGCCAAAAAGGTTGTAGAATATTTCAGTCGCGAAGAAGTTCGAAAAACAAAAGTTAAAGTTTATCCGCTAACAAATCGGGAAAAAGAAGTTCTGAGAAGCCTTGTTCAAGGCAATAGCTATCAAAGCATTGCAGATAAATTGTTTATTAGCGTAGATACAGTTAGGTATCATTTTAGAAATATTTATAGAAAGCTACATGTACACTCACAATCCGAGGCTGTAGCCAAGGCAATAAAAGAGAATATTGTTTAGTTACCTACATATTTATGTAGGTAAACCTTCCTTAATATTCTCTCTTACCTAAAAAACCCTCTCTTTATGCGGTTTTTTTTCTTTACAATCATATTTATTTTAACTACTGAAAAATTATGGTTATTTAATGAAACGCATTGTAGCAACTTCTGATTTTGATGTAAAAAGCTTTTTATTGTCTAAGTTAAATGGTTCTTTTGAAGATTATGAATTTGTCTTTTACTCCGAATTTGAGGAAATGATTTTGAATTTGGAAAATCAATATCCCGATATGGTTGTAATTGGCAAAGAAAAACCGGATGAAAATATCTTAACTTACCTAAAAAAAGTAAAGAATATTTTTCCCGATATACCGATTGTGATTACGGCATCAGGGGGGATGTCGAATTATATATTACAAGCCCTGCTGGTTGGGGCTTGTGCTTTTTATAGCTTGGATGAATCAGAAAATCAGTCATTAAATTTTGCTGAAATGCTGAAAGAAATATTAGGCAATAAAGCTGAAATGAATAAAGAATTGGCACGTATTTTATGCGAAAGAATTTGTGAGAATAATAATCGGAATGATTTATTTGGGCGATTTCTTTTTACCGGACGAGAAAAAAAAGTTCTGAAATATTTGAATGACAATAAATCTCTGAAAAATATTTCAGAGTCTTTAAAAAGCACAGAAGATGAAATCAAAATTACAATCCGAAATATCTTTCGCAAAATTCATAATTTTTCAATGTTATACGGAATTTAGAATTGAAGCGAGATTTTTTTATGAAGACTTTTTTTGTGTTAATGATTTATGCTATAAACAGTTTTGTTTTTAGTCAGACCCTAGATTTGAATAAGCCGAAGATCCTTATTGCTAAACCCACCCATACACCGAACATTGATGGTATTATCGAAAATTATGAATGGTCAAACTCTAACAAAGGAAAAGATTTTATCCAAAAAGAACCTTTTGATGGTATTTCTGCTACCGAAAAAACGGAAATTTATGTTTTATATGATGAACAAAATTTATATTTGGCCATTAAATGTTTTGATAAAAATCCTAATGGAATTGCGACTAACTTTTCGAGTAGAGATTCCTATGGTACGGCAGATTATGTTGGTTTTATGCTGGATACATTTAATGATAAATTAAATGCATATTATTTTGCAATTACCGCTGCGGGCACAAAAATCGACGGTAAATACTCAAACGATAAACGGTTTAAAAACGATTGGGACGGTGTTTGGTACGGTGAAGCCAATTTAACCGATTATGGCTGGAGTGCCGAATTCAAAATTCCTTTTAGTACTTTGCAATTTGAAACAAATACCAATCAATGGGGTTTTAATGCTTTTCGCAATATCTCACGTAAAAGAGAAATTTCATATTGGCAATATCAATCGCGTAATAATGGGGTACGAGTTTCTAAATCGGGGGTATTAAAAAATTTATTAGGAATTAAAGCCGGTTCAAATTTACAGTTTATTCCGTATTTAACTTCTGCAATCGCCCAAGATCGAGTTTCAAAATTAAAATTCCAGAATAATAATGGTGTTACCGGATTAGATATTAAATATGCGGTTACATCAAATTTAGATGCAGTTGCAACCATTAATCCGGATTTTGCACAAATTGAAGCAGATGAAGAAGTGATCAATTTATCACGATATCCTGTATATCTAAGGGAAAAACGACCTTTCTTTTTAGAAGGCAGCAACTATTTTAGATCTTTTGGTGGTGGTCATGGTAGAAGTATTTTTTATTCAAGAAGAATTAACGAACCGATATACGGAGTAAAATTAAACGGGAAACTAGGTGAGTGGAGTATTGGACTTTTAAATACTTTAAATGATAATGACATTGGTGTTTCAAACAAAATCAGAAAAGGGGAAATTTCAAATTCCATCAATGCCAGAGCATCTTATAATATTTTAAGTTTAAGAAGAGATATACTTGAAAACTCTCAAATTGGAATTGTTGCAATGAGTAAAGATTTTTCAGGTTCATACAATAGAATATTCGGAGTAGATGCACAATTGCGACTTGGAGATTATGACAGATTTTCAGCTCAGGCTACCTTTTCATTTGAAAATAAATTTTCAGGAAATAATCAATCTATTTCACTTTCTTATCGCAGAGCAACCGATTTAATTTCTTATAGTGCAAATTATGCCGAGCAAGGCGAAAATTTTATGGGAAATGAGATAGGATTTAACCGATACAACAATTTTAGAGAAATCGGTTTAGGATTCAGATACGGGCCGCGTTTTGAAGAAATTGGCTTGCGGAGAGTAATTTTAAATATTAATGCGTTTAGTCAGAATTTTCATACACTAAACTTTTTTAATAAAAATACCTTAAGCCGAAATGTTTCACTATGGGGTATGGTTCAATTTATGAATTATTGGGCTATTAAATTTTCCTATAATTACGGCAAAGAATACGATAGATTTGATAAGGTCTTGTACCCCAAAAACGGCTTTTCAATTGGCTTTGATACTAATAATAATGATAGATTATATTTGGACCTAGGGCATCGCCAAGGAAAGTATAGAACCGGATACAATTGGAGTTATAACGGTAGAGCGCTTTTTCGCCCATCCGATAAGTTTAATCTTGAAGTAAATTATAATTATTCTTTGGTGAAATTATTAAGTTCTAAAAATACTTTTGAATATAGTACATATGAAGTTTTCCGTTCAAAATTCTTTTACTATTTTACACGCGATTTTAATGCCAGATTAATTTTACAATACAATAGATTAAGCAACAGGTTGGATGCTTACTTCTTGTTTTCCTACAGATTTCAACCCGGCAGTGCAATTTACTTAGCCTATAATGAAAGATTCGACTCACAAGCTTATACTGAAAATGGCGTTGAAATTTATCCTAAATTTGGTTCTTCACATAAAATACTACAATTAAAGTTTTCATATTTATTTCAGCTTTAACTGTTTAATATTAAATAGTTAAAGCTGGATACTTATTATAATTTTATAACTACCACTGCATTCTTATCAATTGGAAGATGGGTTTGACATATTTTCAAGCAAATCGTATATTACCAAAGAATATTCGAGAGGCCAAAATGAAATTTTTTACAAAATTTCTTTTTTTATTTTTATTTCTTTTTTTACAAATGCAATATTCCCAGTCATATTCGTCAAAAGATTTGATGAAAATGTCATTAGCCGAATTACTGAATGTTGAATTAACCACAGCTGGAAAAAAGCCTGAAGAACTTAAAAAAATTCCTGCCAGTGTAGTTTTAATAACACGAAACGAAATAAAAGTGCATGGATTCCAAACATTGTCCGAAATTTTAGAAAATGTTCCCGGCATGTATATGATTGATGATTATTTTTGGACAGGTGGTGTAAATTTCGGTATGCGTGGGTTTTATGCAACAAGCGTTTTTAACAACATGATAATTTTAGTTAACGGAATTAATCAAAGGGCTGATTATTATGACGACTTCAATCTATCTAAAGTTAATGTACCCGTTGAAGCTATTGACAGAATAGAAGTTATTCGTGGGCCAATGTCTATAATTTATGGTAGCGGAGCTTTCTTTGGCGCAATAAATATTATTACTAATTCTTTGGAAGAATTTCAAAAAGAAGGTTATCTGCAAGCTTCTTTTGGTAGTGGAGATGCAAAAAAAATATTTTTCAGAAAATCCGGCAAATCCGGTGATTTTGAATTTTCAGTAAATACTGCTTTCTATTCCGATAACAAAATCAGTCAACCTATTTCCAAAATGATAAGCGACACCTTATCCTTGCCCTATTTGGGATTTATTAATGATAAAGATTTTACTTTTAAACTAAGTAAGAAAAAATTTTATGCTAATATTTCTTCCTCATATAAAGATTTTACTTTCGATTTTTCTAACTCATATAGTAAATGGAATATTGTTGACGGAATACCTTCTGCTCTTGATGGCGATTTTTCTAAAACGGTAGCAAATAATTTTAGTTTAGGCTACAGAAAAAACCTTTGGAAAGGGATTAAGTTAAATGGCAAATTCAGTTATTTAACTTATGATCAGATTAATGAATACGATACACCAAATAGTTTAACGCCAAATATTGAAAATTCATACGGGTTTTCGCAACAATACACAAAAAGTTTTGAACTTGAAGCAAATATTTTTATTGACTTATCTGAAAATAATAATCTTACAATAGGATTTTTAAATCATACCATTACCGAATTGCAAACAACAATTAATTTGCCGATTTATAATTATGATAATATACTTTATGCTTTACCGGAAGGAGAATTTATTTCAAACTCAGCTTTTTTTGCACAAATAGATTGGGCTATTACCGATAGACTTAGAGCTGTTGCCGGTTTGCGTGGCGAAAGGTTAAATAAATACACATTGTCGATTACAGATTTTAGCAATAGAGGAAATGCCAGGTATATTACATCAACTTATGATAATGACAAAATAAATTTTGTGCCACGTTTAGCATTTATTTATGAATGTTCGGACAAAACAATTGCTAAGCTGTTGTATGGAGAAGCTATCAGACATCCGTCATACGGTGAAAACAATGAAGTACTAAAAGTTTTTTGGAGAAAAAACGAGCAACTTAAAAGTTTGAAACCCGCCAAGATTGCAACTATGGAAATTAATTTACTCCATTCGTTTAATAAGAATTTCATTACAAATATATCTTTGTTTAGTAATAGCTTAAGAAATTTAATTACTCGTGATAATTATATTGATGCTAATGGTGTATTCATTTTGAAAGAAGGTGTACAACATGTGG
>CAZCBD010000013.1:0-792 GCA_964496755.1 uncultured Melioribacteraceae bacterium | reverse complement strand
TTATATTGATGCTAATGGTGATTTGCAGTGGGCTATTTCCAATGCCGGTAAAATGAAAACCTATGGATTTGAAATCGGTTTGGAAGTTCAACCAATAAAGAATCTAGATTTAGATTGTAGCTTTACTTATCAAAAAACCAGCAGTAAGAAAGAAGAACTTTCTGAAATTAAGGTTGGTTATGCTCCTCAATTTTTAGCTTATATTAATGCAGATTATAAATGTTTCGAAAATTTTATTTGTGGAATAGATGCAAGATTTGTTGATGAAATGGAAACCAAATGGGATCCTGAGAAAGCCAAAACCAATAAACGAATTGGCTTGAAAGTGCCCGCTTATTTAATTGTAGGCTTGAATTTCAGAATTGAAAATTTATTTGCCCAACATGTTTCTGCAAGTTTAAGATTAACTAATTTGTTTAACGCTGAAATTAGATATCCAACTACCGGCAATAGCCAATGGGCGGAAAAAGGTACGCTTGGTTTCGGTAGAGAATTTTTCTTTTCTTTAGGTTACGAATTTTAAGAGGATAAATTGAAAAATAAAATGCATAGAATAGCTCTTGTTTTAATTTTTAATGTCAGTCTTATCTTATCTCAGACTACTGAATATGATTTTAAAGCTGCATTTGTAAGGAAATTTATTTTTTTTACCGATTGGCCTAAAAATTCAGAAGTTTATACTAAAGAGGGGGAATTTGTAATTGGAGTTGATAATTAGGAAAATATACAAGACGGATGGAATAATATTTACAAATCAGAATTAATTAAAAATAAAAAAGTAAAAATAATTAA
>CAZCBD010000012.1:0-26793 GCA_964496755.1 uncultured Melioribacteraceae bacterium | reverse complement strand
TATTATTAATTAACGCACCTAACTTTTGAAACAAAACTTCAGACTTAATCCATTTAGTAATAAATATTCCCTAAAAAGCCTGTAAAAATTATTACTTCAAAAAAATCACTTATTGTCTCCATTTTGATAATCTTCATAAGCCTCAATTATATCTCTAACTAATTTATGCCTTACAACATCACGTTTAGCAAATTTTATAAAATCCACACCCTCAATACTTCGAAGTATCTTTTGAATTTCAACAAGGCCGCTTATTGAATTTTTAGGTAAATCGATTTGTGTTACATCACCGGTAATAATAGCTTTGGAATTAGGCCCTAATCGAGTAAGAAACATTTTCATTTGCAAGTTCGTACAATTCTGAGCCTCATCTAAAATAACATAAGCATTATTTAATGTACGTCCACGCATATATGCAAGAGGAACAATTTCAATTATATTTTTTTCCATATAATTTTTAAGTTGCTCTACAGGAATCATATCCTGAAGTGAATCGTATAATGGTCTTAAATAAGGATCAATTTTTTCTTTTAAATCGCCCGGTAAAAAGCCCAAGCTTTCACCGGCTTCCACGGCAGGGCGCGCCAATATTAAACGCTGCACCGTTCCTTTCTGAAGGGCAGCAACAGCAAGGGCAACAGACAAATAAGTCTTCCCTGTTCCTGCCGGACCAATTGCAAAACAAATATCATTTTTTTGAACACTTTTAAAAAGTTCCACTTGTGTTGGAGTTTTTGCTTTTATTGTTCCATGCTTCGTGTATAAAATTATATTATTAAATTCATCTTCCGTAATTATTTCTTTTCCCTTGGTGGTTAAATCGATAATTGTTTCAACATCTTGCGGTGTAAGATTATCGGTTGATTTGAATACAAAAATCATTTCTTTAAATATTTTTTCCAATAATAAAACTTGTTTACTATCTCCGTTCAGAAAAATATTTTCTCCACGAATTGTAAAAGAATTTAGAAACATTTTCTCGAGCGGTTGAATGTTCATATCATTAAAACCTAAAAAACCGATCATATCTATTGGAGGAATTTTAATTACCTTTTCCAAATTATTTACATCTCCCAAAAACTTATTGAACAATAATATTTAGTAAGTTTTAAAAAGTAAAAAAAACGATTAAATAAAAAAATATCATATAAAAAAAAAGCTACCCCAAAAAGGGTAGCCTTAAAATTTTTAACCTTAAACAATTAATTATTAATTGGTGCAGGTTTATAATTTTTTCTTAATTTATCATAATGAGCTGCTTCTTCATCAGATAAAGCAGGAATTTTAAATACTTGTTTAGGATAAATTAAATCCGGATTTTTAATTTTATCACGGTTAGCTTTGTAAATAATCGGCCAAGCAAAACCGTTTCCGTAATGTTCTTTTCTTTTGGCAATGTACCACAAGCAATCACCTTTAACAACGGTATAAATAATTTCTTTTGGTTTTTCAATCCAAGAATCCAGTGCTCTTTGGGCTTGATTATGAATTTTTTCAAAGAATTCAGGAAGTGCACTTAGTTTAGAATTTTTCAATTCTTCAAGTGCAGCTTCACGATCAGCTTTAGGAGATTCTTTTCTCATAATTTTAGCTAATAAGTTATTAACCTTAGTTCTGAATGCATCAACATCAGCTTTAGAAGCACCAACTAAAGCATAAGTTTCGTTTCTACAATCTTCGGGATCTTGCAAGCCTGCTAATTTAGCTTTTAAAGTTGCAACTTCTTTTTTCAATTCAACAATCTGTTTAGTCAATTCAGCTTTTTTTGCTGTAAACTGAGCCATTTCAGCTTCCCATTCGTCGCTTGTCATTTCTTTTTCTTGAGCAAAAGTTGCTGCAGATAAGAAAACAAGTAGAGCAAAAATTGCTGATAAATATTTTAAAGCTTTCATATTTACTCCTTTATATTATTCTAATTATTTTCCGATTTTTGTAAGATTAGCTTTTGTAGCTTCCTTATCTTTTGCGCATTGTTCTAACTTAGCTTCTTTTTCAGCAATAGCTCTTTGTAATTCAGCTTTTTGACTTTTAAGTTCATTCAATTCAGTTTCTAATGATTTTACTTCCGCTTTAAGGTCAGCTAGTTGTTGTAATTCTTCTTGGCTAGGTCCGCATCCTGTAAAGGTAAAAGAACCGGCAAGAATAGCTACAGCCATTGCACTAGTGAACAACCTTTTGAATTTTGCCATTTGAATCCTCCTGGGATATTTATGAGTTAATAATTTACAATATCTTAATATAAATATTTTTTATTATTTAAGGAATATATAATATTAAAAAAAGTTCAAAATTAAATTATTTTTGCTTCTGAAAAGGATAAATATTCATCTCCCGCAATAATTAAATGATCTAAAATAGGAATATCAAAAATACTGCCTGCTTCAATCAGTTTTTTTGTTATTTTTATATCCGCTTTGCTGGGAGATATATTTCCGGAAGGATGGTTATGTATTAATATTATGCTTGCTGCATTGTTTTCAACTGCAATTCTAAATACCTCTCTCGGATGCACAACACTGCTATTTAATGTTCCTATTGAAAGCACTTCATATTTATTTATCTTATTAGCAGAATTTAAAAGTACAATAATAAAGTTTTCTTTTTTTTCATCTTTCAATAAGGGAATAAAAAAATTTGCAATAATATCAGGACTCGTAATTTGTTTGTCGAAAATTTTACTTTTTTGCGAAGCCGCTCTTCTACCTACTTCGAACACAGCTGCCAGACTAATAGCCTTATCCTTTCCAATTCCACTAAATTGGGTAAAAAAATCAACTGATTTCCCTGCTAATTCCGTAAGTGAATATTTTGCCAGAATTGTTTGTGCAATATGAATTACCGATTTACCCTTTGTTCCTGTGCGAAGTATAATTGCTAATAACTCAGCATCCGTTAAATTTGTTGCACCGTAGGAGTAAAATTTTTCTCTCGGCCTATCGGCCAAAGGTAAGTCTTTTACTTTGTATAAAAAATTTTCTTTTACCATTTATTCACATTTTAATAAGCCGTCTTGTGCCGTTTTTTCTTCCGGATTAATCTTAAGTGCCAAATTAAAATAGGTTTTTGCTTCGGGGAGTAAATTTAAATTCAAACAACAATTGCCTAACATCGAAAAAATTTCCAATTCGGCTTTGCCAAATTGCAAGGCTCTTGTTAAATAATTTTTCGCCTTTTTAAATTCACCCATTCGATATAATATTTTCCCTTTCCAGTAATTAATTTCAGAATCACTAATAATATCGGGTTCATCTTTAATCACATCGTAAGCATGAAAAAACATACTTTTCTCATAGTATATTTGTGCAAGCACTAATTTAAGTTCCGTATCATTTTCAGGCGTATTTTCAAGTTGTTTAATATTTTCAAGAGCATTATCAAACAAGCCCATTTTTATATTTGCCTTTGCAAGAAACAACAAAGCATCGGAAAATAAAAAATCATCATCTTTTTGATTTCGTATTACGGTTTCGAAATTGATTTTCGCAATTTCATATTCTTGCAGGTAAAAATACGCGACACCCGTAAAATATTTTGCAATCGGGCTAAAACTTCCACCAACTTTGGATAACACAGAGATTGCTTTTTCAAATTCCGAGTTTTCGATTAAAGTTTCGGAGTAATAAATTTGAACCTCATAATGCGTAGGATTATTTTCAATAAACTCTTCCAAAAACTTCAGAGATGCATTAGTATTGTTCAAAGTATTGTATAAAGAAGCAATTCTAATTGCCAAATTTGATTGATGTGGAAATTGCAAAAACAACTTTAAATATATTTGCAAAGCATGTAATTTTTTTCCTGCACTTTCAAAATCAGCAGCTTGTTGCAGTTTTATAAATAAATTCCCATCAAGTAAATTTTGAGAAATATTCATTACTTACTACTACTCCCATTCAATTGTAGCCGGTGGTTTTGAGCTAACATCGTAACAAACTCTATTAATACCGGGAACACTTCTGATTATTCTGTTTGAAGCTTTTTCCAGAATCGAATAATCAAATTTATACCAATCCGCAGTCATCCCGTCAGTAGAGGTTACCGCCCGTAAAGCGCAAACATTTTCATATGTTCTGGCATCGCCCATAACACCAACCGATTGCACCGGCAAAAGCACTGCAAATGCTTGCCAAATTTCATCATATATTCCCGCTTTTTTAATTTCATCAATATAAATTGCATCAGCTTCGCGTAAAACATCTAATCTTTCTTTAGTAATATCACCCAGAACACGCACCGCCAAACCGGGACCGGGGAAAGGGTGACGCTTAACAAATTCATCGGGAAGTTTTAATTCTTTGCCAATATTTCGAACTTCATCTTTAAATAATAATCTAAAGGGTTCAATTAATTTCATATTCATTTTTTCAGGTAAACCGCCCACATTGTGATGGGTTTTAATGGTTACAGATTGACCTTTTACGGAAACCGATTCAATAACATCAGGATATAAAGTGCCTTGAATTAAATATTTAATATCACCATGTTTTTTTGCTTCTTCTTCAAAAACCTCAATAAAGGTATTTCCAATAATCTTTCTTTTTTTCTCCGGTTCGGTTACCCCCTCCAATCGTTTAAGAAAAATCTCGGAAGCATCGATGTGAATAATGTTCAGATTGTAGGTATCTTTAAACATTTTAATTATTTCGGCGGATTCATTTTTGCGCATCATTCCGGTATCAACATGAACGCAAATTAAATTATCACCCAAAGCTTTTTCTACAAGTATTGCGGCTACCGATGAATCCACACCCCCGCTAAGAGCACAAATAGCTTTGTCGTTTCCAACCATTTCTTTAATTTTTTTTACATTAGATTCGATAAAGTTTTCCGGCGTCCAATCGGCTTCACACCCGCAAATATTAAAAATAAAATTATCTAGAATCTTTTTGCCTTGGGTTGAGTGCATTACTTCTGGATGAAATTGTAAGCCGAAAAAGTTTTTTTCAAAATTTGCAAACGAACAAATAGGAGAATTTTCTGATGTTCCCGTAATTTCAAATCCTACCGGAGCCTCGGAAATAAATGCTCCGTGACTCATCCATACTGTAGAGGATTTTTCTATTTTATCAAAAATCTTATTCTCATTAGTAATTTTAAATTCGGCTTTACCATATTCTCTATCTTTTGCAAGTTCTATTTTACCCCCAAAAGCAGCGGTAATTATTTGCATTCCGTAACAAATACCAAGAATAGGAATGCCTAATTCAAACACTTCTTTCGAAATTTGCGGCGAATCTTCTTCGAACACACTCATTGGGCCGCCGGATAAAATAACACCCTTCGGTTTTAATTCTTTAATTTTATTGATTGCATTTGTATGTGGAAAGATTTCCGAGAAAACATTTTTCTCCCTAATTCTACGAGCAATTAATTGAGTATATTGTGAGCCGAAATCTATAATTATAATTAAGTTTTTATTGTCCATTGTTTCCCTGAAAATTTATTTTTTGGTAATAAATATAAGAATATATATTAAAGATTAGTAGAATTTAATTATCTGTTTTTAAGATTTAAAATAAAAAACCCCAACAAAAGTTGGGGTTAAAAAATCGCAATAAAATTTAGTGCCCAATATGAGCTGTATAAGCTTCGGCATCCATTAAATCATTTAATTCATCTAAATTATCAATTTCAACTTTTATTAACCAACCTTCACCATAAGGATCTTGGTTAATAGTTTGAGGTTCATCTTCCAATTTAGCATTAACTTCAACAACTTTACCGTTGCAAGGAGCATAAATATCACTTACAGTTTTAACCGCTTCGATAGTACCAAAAGACTCACCTTTTTCAATAGCATCTAAATCCGGATCGATATCAACAAAAACAACATCTCCTAATTCGCCTTGAGCATATTCGGTAACACCAATATAAGCGGTATTGCCGTCAACTTTTACCCATTCGTGATCTTCTGTATACTTTAAATTTGCAGGCACGTTCATTTCTACCTCAAAATTATGTTTGAAAAAAAATTAGTTTTTAACTCTTTCTACGTAACTTCCGGTTCTTGTATCAACCTTAAGCACATCGCCTTCGTTAATAAATAAAGGCACATTTATTTGGGCACCGGTTTCTAAAGTGGCCGGTTTCATTACGTTTGTTGCCGTATCGCCACGAAAACCCGGTTCGGTTTGAGTGACTTCCAAATTAATAAAAATTGGTGTTTCCACAGTAACTATTTCATCATTATCATCTAATAATAAATCTATATCAAGACCTTCCTTTAAGAATTTTTCGGCATCACCTATTAACTGAGCGGAAACATTAATTTGCTCATAAGTTTCATTATCCATCAACACTAAACTTTCGCCTTCTCTATAAAGATATTGATAAGTTTTTCGTTCTACTCTAACTGTTTCAACTTTTTCTCCCGATCTAAAAGTATTATCCAATACTTTTCCGGTTTTGATATTTTTCAAAATAGTTCTAACAAATGCTCCGCCTTTACCCGGTTTTACATGTTGAAACTCCGTAATTGAATACAGACCACCCTTGAATTTTATAATTAAACCGTTTCTAAAATCTGATGTATCAGCCATATTACCTCTAACTTTTCAAATCAAAATAAAAAAATTAATTATTCAATTTAGCTAACATTCGTTTTGCTTCGTTTGCGTTAGTTCCAACCGGATATTTTTTCAGAACTTTATTAAAAGCCTCTTTAGCTTCTTCGGTTTTATTTGCTTTAAGCAACGAAAGCCCGGCATTTAGCAAATATTCTGCATTGTGTGGATTTGATTCCGAAACATCTGCAGCTTTATAAAATTTTGAAACTGCGTTTTCATATTTTTCCATTTGCATTAAACAATAACCTTGGCCGGCAAATGCAGTTGCTTTAAAAATGTCATTATTCCCACTATAAGATTTGTACGCTTCTAAAGCATTATTAAAATCACTTAAAAAGAAGTAAGCGTTTGCTAAATATATTTTAGCTACTTGCCCGCTTTCGGTACTACCATATTCCTCAACTATAGATTTTAATCCTTCAAATTCACCCGCTTTACCATCAATTGCTTCGCCATATCTTTCTGCATTATAAACTTTCATAACTTTTGCAAATTTTGCACTAGCTTCCAGATTCGCTGTTTTTACTGATTCCACATAAATCCCTAACAACACAATAGCTACCGCAATAATTCCAACAGCAGTTAAAATATTTTTATTATACTTTTTCCAAAACTCAACTACCTTGGCATAAGAATCTACAAGTTTATCTTCTTGTAATTCTTTTTTTGAAAGTTTTTTTGAACTTGCCACTGTAACTCCGTATTTTTTCTTTTAAAATTTTTTTAGAAAATAGATTTTAAATATACAATAATTAAATAATTTTTACATCCCAATTCGTATATGATTTGAAAATATCCAAGCTTTGTTTTTCAAGTAAATTTCAACTCTATAAATTCCTTTTTTTAGGTTTCTAAATTCAGCTTCTTTGTTTTTTAATTTTGAAATTTGTTTACCATTTCTTATTAGTTTAATTTCCGCCTCAACTCCCGGCAACAACACCTTTAATCTGGCTGCTTGACTTTCATCTATTGAATCGCCCATTGTAAAAATTCCATTTGAGTTTTCAGCAAAGAATCTAAACCCGGAAGAATCTTTAACATAATCGTTAGCAACAAAACAATTGCCTTTTTCCAGTGCTTCTAAAATAATTCTTTTATTTGCAGCAACATGTTCTTTATTTACAGTGATTTTTTTATCTGACAAGATATGCGTTCTTATAGATTTAAACAGAACCTTATAGGGAAAGATTTCAAAGTCAACAAATCCAAGTAAATTCATTTTATGAGCATGTGCATCAATACCACCTATTCCAACAACTTTTCTTTTTAGGTTTAATTCGTCCCATTTATTAATTGCATCGGCATTCGGTTTTTCAATTGTTCGCAAAGGATGAATTAAATGATTGATTTTATTTTCATTATTTAATGTTTCTACCCATTCGGACATATGATTCCAGATTTCAATTCCGGTAAAATCTTCACATTGCCATTCCGTCCATGGATATGGCGGATGTTTTTCAAAAGTCGAACGCTTTTCAAACGGATGAGCAATAAATCCGATTCCGCCTTTTTTTCGTACCTCGGCAACATATTCACAAACTTCCAATCTTGTGGAAATGGTTTGGTTAATATTCATTGCCAAGTAATGATTTTTATTTTCTCTATCGTTAATTTCACAGCCTACCAATAGCAATGTGTTTCCATAATAATTTTCAAACCCATCGTCGAGAGCCCGCAAGGTATTGTGATCAGTTAAAATAATAAAATCCAATCCAACTTCGTTTGCAAATCCGGCAATTTCATCCGGAGCACCTGTTCCGTCGGAAAATAACGAATGGATATGTATAGCCCCCACATATTCAAACATTTCAGATTACTTCTTTTATGGTAGAATATTTTGATGTTTTATCAACTAATAAGCTTGTTATTTTGTTCATTAAAATACTTACCCTTTCATTAGGAACATCATCAAAATCATCAAAGGCTTCTTGATTTTCGAAAATATAAATTTCTTCAAAATTATTTTTCTTTTTTAAATTTTCAAATACTGTATATTCAATTAAACCTTCTGATGTAATTAAAGATTTTAATTCTTTCACAGCAATCAAATATTCTTCTCTCTGATTTTCTTTTACTTCGTACTTAATCGAAAAAATTACTCTATTCATTTTATCCTCATTAAAATTAATTTTCATTTATTAAATATTCACCGGTAAAAATTTCAATTGCTTGTCCGGTTAAGCTTACATTTTTAATATTTTTATTCTCAATATCAAAATCAACAATTAAAACATCGCCGCCAAAAGTATAAAGTTCAACAGGGGGCGAAATAATTTTATTCAATGTTAAAATAATTGCAGAAGCAACCGAGCCTGTTCCGCAAGCTAATGTTTCATCTTCCACTCCTCTTTCAAAAGTGCGTATAAAAACTTTATCGTTTTTAACTTGAACAAAGTTTACATTTGTTCCTTCCGGAAATAAATTCGTATTATTTCTTATTTGCTTGCCAAACTCAACAACATTCAATTTATGTAAATTATTACCAATGTTTTTTTTAATTTCATCTTGTAATTCATCAATGTTCAATACAACATGTGGCGAACCGGTATTTATAAAATCAAAAAATACTTTTTGCTTACTAATTCCTTGGTTGTCAATCTCCATTTCAAGTTTATTTCTGTAATCAAATGGCGGTTGCATAAAAAAAGTAATATTATTATTTGTATTAATTTTTCCTGTATAAATTTTATCTTCACATTCAAAAACCAAATTATTTGAAAAGTTTGAAATTTTATTGAAAACATATTTTAATGCACAACGCGAACCGTTTCCGCAAAGTGATCCGAGCTTCCCATCCGAATTATAATACCTTAATTCGAAATCATATTTTTTACTTTCAGAAATAAGTAAAACTCCATCTGCACCAATTCCCCGGCGCCTATCACACATTTTTTTTAGAATTTTTTCTGACAAAAAGAAAGAATTATTATCTTTTTCATCAATCAAAACAAAATCGTTTCCTGCGCCACTATATTTTTTAAATAAAATTTTTTTCATAGTATTAAAATTTAGTTTAATATACTCTGCTTTTCAATTATTATATTTATATATTTTGCTTGCTGTTTATTGAGGAAAAGTTATGCGACGAAAGAATTATTTTCAAATACCATTATTTAACACCTTTTTATTATTAATTGGCCTTTTTGTAATAATTTTATCTTTAATTATTTTTTCCGGCAAAACTACTTCAAACAGAGTGTTTACCGATTTATATACCGAATCGCCCTCCATTCCAAAAAGGATTTCATTTTGTGGTGAAAAAGTTCCATTGAACAAATCCAATGTATCAGAACGTTTGGATAGAGAACTAATTGTGAATAAATTTTGGCACTCCTCAACAATCTTAGCGTTAAAGCGTTCTACTCGCTGGTTCCCTGTTATTGAACCCATTTTGAAAAAGTATAAAGTTCCTAACGATATGAAATACCTGTGCGTAATAGAATCAAATCTTGATAATGTTGTTTCGCCCAAAGGTGCTACCGGTTTTTGGCAATTAATGAAATCAGTTGCAATAAAATATAAATTAAAAGTAAATAAAGAAATTGATGAACGTTACAATGTTGAAAAATCGACCGTAGCTGCTTGTAAATATCTTATTAGTGCTAAAAAGTTATTTAAATCTTGGACCTTAGCAGCGGCAGCATATAATATGGGTAGAACCGGTTTGCTTAGGCAAATTAAAAGACAAAAATCTAAAAATTATTATAACTTAATTTTGGGCGAAGAAACTGAAAGGTATATTTTCCGGATTTTAGCATTAAAAAGATTATTTGAAAATCCGCAAGATTTTAATTTTAAACTTTTGCCTTCCGATTATTACAAACCAATAAAAGTTAAACCAATTAAAGTAAAGCGAACAATTAAGAATTTATCCGCCTTTGCCAAAAAATATAAAATAAGTTACGGCACTTTAAAATTGTTTAATCCGTGGCTAAGGGCTAATAAACTAACTGTTAGAAAGGGCGAATCTTTTGTAATATTAATCCCGACAGAAAAGAAATATCATTTTTAATTTCCTCTTAGTTTCTCAAGCACTTGAGAAAAATCATCCGGTAACGGCGAGTTAAAAGACATTTTCTTTTTGATGTGAGGATGAAAAAAACCTAATGTTTTTGCATGTAAGGCTTGCCGATTAATTATTTTAAGCAGGTTTTCAACTCTAGCTCTTTGCTTGGGCACATTGCTAGAAAAATAATTCAATCTTCTACCGTTATAAATATGATCACCAAAAATCGGGTGTCCGATGTATGACATATGTACTCGAATTTGATGTGTTCTACCGGTTTTTAAGCGAAGTTTAATAAGCGAAGCAAACTCAAATTCCTCCATAACTTCATAATAAGTATGCGCATGTTTTCCTTCGGTTTGGTTTACACAAAATATTTTTCTGTCTTTTTTGCTTCTGGCAATGTTCCCGATTATTTCACCTTTCGGCTCCTTAAGCCTACCCCAACAAATTGCCCAATATTCTCTTTCGGTAGTGTGTGCCGCAAACTGCTTGGCAAGCTCGGAATGCGTCCACTCGTCTCTTGCAACCACCAAAAGTCCTGATGTATCTTGATCAATTCTATGAACTATTCCCGGTCTACCATCACCTCGTTTGTAACTAAGTTTATCGGTATAAAACAGAAGTGCATTAACCAAAGTACCGGTATAATGCCCGTAAGAAGGATGCACACACATTCCGGTAGGTTTATTTACAACCATTAAATAATCATCCTCATAAACAATATGAACAGGAATATCTTCGGCAACAACTTTTTCAGGGCGGGGTGAAACCGGAATGGTTAGCTTAATTTTGTCACCGGGTGAAATTTTCTGATTGGCTTTTACAATTTTCCCATTAAGTTTGCAATATTCGGATTTTATTAAATGTTGAATTCTGGAACGAGTAGCATTCTCCATTGTATTAGCAAGATATGTATCAATTCGTTCTCTTTTTTTCCCTTCGGCAACTTCAAACTCATAAACTTTTTCGGTAATCATTTTCACCATATTGCACCTTGTAAAAGATTAGCCGAATTAATTCAAATCGTTTTTTAAAATAACATCTTTGTCAGGGGTACTTTCAGTTAAAACTTCCGAAGTATTCGATTTGGATTTAGCAACAGATTTTTTATTTCCAAAAAACAACAGTAAAATAACACCGATAGTAACAGAAGCATCAGCCACATTAAAAATCGGCCATCTTGTATATTCATGCCCAAACAACGAAAAATCGAAAAATTCAAAATTCAGAAAATCAACAACCTTGCCGTACATCAAATCGGCATTACCGTATATAACGCCATAAAAAACTCTATCAATTAAATTTCCAACAGCTCCGCCTAAAATCAGAGCAATTGAAAATCTATATATAAAAGGTTCTTTTTTAATTTTATAGAGGTAATACACAAGTCCAACACTTGCTAATATTGAAAAAAGTGATAACAAAAACTTGGAAGTTGGATTAACATCCAAGCCAAAAGCCATGCCCGGATTCTCAACAAAAGTAATTTTAAAGAAATCACCAATCACTTTTATGCTTGAACCATAAGCCATTGTAGCTTTGACAATGATTTTTGAAATTTGATCTAATAGTACAATCATTAACGAAACATATGCAATACGCAATATTTACTCCTAACTATCTTTTTCTTTTGTCTTGTTCATTTTTAACTTGAACACATAATTGAGTATGCGGAACAGCCATTAATCTTTCTTTGGGAATTAACGGACAAGTGGGGCACAAATGTTTCGGATTATCGATACACTCAATACAAAGTCCATAAGTACCGGCATCAATTCTTTGTAAAGCATCTTCCAAATAACCTAAAAACTTATTTTCTCTTTGGGCCCAAAGATAAAGTTTTTCTCTTTCCTGAGAATCTGTTCCTTGCTCGGCCATATGAAGTGAATAGGGCGAACTTTCATTTACATATTGCCCTGTGGCAGGATCCATCATTTGATCTTTTAGATTTTGCAATTGCTCGATTATTTCAGCACGTTTTGCTAAAATAACTTTTTTAAACTCAGCAAGATCTTTTTTAGGATAACCTTTTAATTTTTTAGTTCTTTTTGCTTTGGCTTCAACGCTTACGGTTTTCCGTGTAGTTTTTGCTGTTGTAGTTGTTTTCTTACTTGCAGTTGTTTTTTTTGCTGCGGTTGTTTTTTTGGCTGCAGTTGTTTTTTTTGCCGCTACCTTTTTTGCTGTTTTAGGTCCGCTACTTTTAGCTTTACTTGTTTTAGCTTTGCTTGTTTTTGTTTCACTTTTCTTTGCCATAGTATTACCTCCGGTAAAGGTTTATTTATCTAAACTTTTTCAATTGAAATAACACAATTATAATTGCCAACTTTCCATTCTTGGCTATATGCATCATATTTTTCATCAATCGAAATTTGATTAGCTAAAGTTTCATTCGAAATATAATCAGAATATTGTTTTATACTTTCTAATAATTTCGAATCACTTTCAACACCAATCTTAATTTTATCCATTAAATCCAAGCCAAAATCTTTTCTCATATTTTGAACACGATTCACAAATTCTCTTGCATAACCTTCATTAATTAGATTCTCATCCAATTCACTGTCGATGGCTACGGTAATGTTTTCTTCCGTTTCAACCACCCAACCTTCAATTTCGGTACTTAAAATTTCAACTGCATCTAATGAAATTTTAATAGACTTACCGTCAACATTTAATTCATATTCGCCTTTATTTTCAAGCAGTTTAACCGCATCATTATCCAGCTCTTTAATAGCAGCAGCAACTTTTTTCACATCCTTGCCAAATTTAGGACCTAAGACTTTAAAATTAGGTTTAGCGGATTTATTTACTATTCCGGAATCATCTTTTAAGACAACCAATTCCTTGATATTAACTTCATCCAAGATCACCGATTTCATTGATTCAACAGCTTCTCTATTTGCTGCATCAATAGCAATCATTATTTTTGCTAATGGCTGTCTAACTTTTAAATTGGCTTTAGCTCTCATTGACCTTGTTAAGTAAACCACTTTCTGTGCAATATCCATTTTGTTTTCCAAATCCGCATCAATAAAATCAATAGTAGGAAATTTGGCTAAATGAACCGATTCGTACTCATCTTTTTTTGTAACCGAATTCAGATTTTGATATAATTCCTCGGCAACAAACGGAGCAAAAGGAGAAGTTAATTTAGCAATAACATTTAAGCATTCATATAAAGTTTGATATGCTGCTATTTTATTGTCGTTTATCTCAGATTTCCAAAATCTTCTTCTGCATCTTCTTACATACCAATTTGAAAGATGATCAATTGTAAAAGTGGCAACAGCTTTTGCAGCTTTTGTAGGATCGTATGAATCCATTAGGCTCTCATATTCTTTAATAAGTGAGCTGCATTTAGAAATTATCCATCTATCTATTTCCGGACGTTTTTCGTATGGAATTAAATCCGTGCTAAAATTAAAATTATCAATATTTGCATACATAGCAAAGAAATTATATGTATTCATTAAAGTTCCGAAGAATTTTCTTTGAACTTCAACAATTCCTTCTTCATCAAAATGAGTGGTTCGCCAAGGTGGACTTGATGTAACCAAATACCATCTTGTTGCATCGGCTCCATATTTATCGAAAAGTTCAAACGGATTAACCGTGTTACCTCTTGATTTCGACATTTTCAATCCGGTTTTGTCGAGAATTAATTCATTCACAATTAAATTTTTGTATGCAACCGAATCGAATAACATTGTGCTGATAGCATGCATTGTGTAGAACCATCCACGGGTTTGATCTACTCCTTCGCAAATAAAATCGGCAGGGAATCTTGATTCAAACAATTCTTTGTTTTCAAACGGATAATGATATTGTGCAAAAGGCATAGCTCCGGAATCAAACCAAACATCGATTAGTTCGGGTGTTCTCGAATATATTTTGCCGTTTTTTTCAAATTTAACATCATCAACAAAAGGTTTGTGAAGGTCAATTTCGTTTTCCGGTAAATCGGCAACTTGAAAACGTTTTCCGTTTCTTTCAACAAAGCCTTCTTTTAATTCGGCAATACTTCCAACCGCAAACATATCGCCATCATCAGAAAGCCAAATAGGCAAAGGGGTAGCCCAAAATCTATCGCGCGATAATGCCCAATCTTTATTTTCACTTAGCCAATTTCCAAATCTGCCGGAACCAACTTCGGGTGGGCACCAATTAATTGTCTTATTTAATTCTACCATTTTATTTGCTACTTCGGTTGTTTTGATAAACCAACTTTCGCGAGCATAATAAATAACCGGAACATCGTCAAAACGCCAACTAAACGGATAGGAGTGAACTATAGTTTCCTTTTTATAAAGTTGTTTTTTTTGTTTCAGCATGTAAATAATATCATTATCGGCATCCTTAACAAACTTACCCTTAAGGTCTGTTACCTCGGCAGTAAATTTACCGCTTCTATCAACAGGTTGGCAAAACGGCAAATTATTCTTCTTACAAATTTCATAATCGTCTGCACCAAATGCAGGAGCAATATGCACAATTCCGGAACCGTCTTCGGTGCTGACAAAATCAGCTAAAACTACAAAAAAAGCTTTTTTATCTACCTTAACATAATCGAACATTTGAAAATATTCGATACCTTCCAAATCCACTCCTTTGTATGTATCTACTATTTCATATTCTTCGCTAATAACTGTTAATCTTTCTTCGGCAAGTATTAAGAATTCATCATTTATTTTAATCTTGACATATTTTACTTGAGGACCAACAGCTAAACCAACGTTTGAAATCAAAGTCCAAGGCGTTGTAGTCCAAACTAAAAAATAAGTGTTTTCATTTGCTGCAATTTTTTCATCTTTTATTTTAAACTTAATATAAACCGAAGGATCTTTTGTCTCTTTATATCCAAGCGCCAGTTCGTGTGATGATAAAACCGTTTCAGAACGCGGGCATTGTGGTACAATTTTATAATCTTTAAATATTAATCCTTTGTCGAATAAAGTTTTTAATGCCCACCAAACAGATTCAATATAATTATTTGTGCAAGTTACATAAGCATCGTCCAAATTAATCCAATAACCCATTCTCTCGGTCATTTCTTCCCACTTACCTTTGTAAGTAAATACAGAATCACGACAAGCTTTGTTATATTTTGCAACACCAAATTCAGGTATCTCGCTTTTATTTTTTATCCCGAGAGCTTTTTCAACTTCAATTTCAACCGGAAGTCCGTGTGTATCCCACCCTGCTTTTCTGTGAACCTGATATCCTTTTAATGTTTTGTAACGACAAACCAAATCTTTTAATGTTCTGGCCATAACGTGATGAATGCCCGGTTTTCCGTTTGCAGTGGGCGGACCTTCAAAAAATGTAAAGGCTTTGTTTCCTTCGCGTGTTGAAATACTTTTATCAAATATATTATGTTCTTTCCAAAATTTTAAAATACGTTTTTCAATTTCAGGATAACTTATTTTTTCGGAATAATTTTTAAACATCGTTTTCATACCTTAATTTATATTTCTAAATTTAACTAATCTTCATTTTCAAATTTATTAATTAATTCTTTTTCAATTTGAATTAAATCGTGTAATTGCTTTTGAATTCTATTTTTTTCAATCGATAATTCATTTACTTTTTTTTCAGCATCAAAAATCATTTTTTCAGATTTCAGTTTTGCTTCTTTTAATGTTAATTCTATTTCTTTTTCCGTTCGGTTAAAAGCTTCTTCAAACTCATTTTTTAATCTCTCGCATTCAGCCTGTGCTTGTTGCAAATGAAAAATCTCGGCTACAGATAACCCGAAATAACCAAACACTCCTATTGAAATTATTCGAATTGCAAAAATAAATAAATCTTCGCTTAAAAGATGATCGATTGCAAAATAATTTCTAAACAAGGAAACAACAAAAAGCGAAACTAAAACCGCTGCAATGATTACAGAAAAAATTATTTTTCCACCTTTATTCCAACCAATTGTTTTATTAATAAACCAACCGTCGGCAAAAGAAAAAACAGCAAGTAATAACCATACAGAATACTGCTCGTATCCGGCATTAAATATTGAGGTCCCGATAAATAAAGACCCGAATAAAATTAGTGCCAGCACACATGCACCAGAATAATTTTTTAAATTAGCTTTAATCACAATTTTTTATCACTTCTTTTAATATTAAAGTCATTTTAGGTT
This sequence comes from uncultured Melioribacteraceae bacterium, assembly GCA_964496755.1. Classification (GTDB taxonomy): domain Bacteria; phylum Bacteroidota; class Ignavibacteria; order Ignavibacteriales; family Melioribacteraceae; genus CAZCBD01. The sequence continues at coordinate 10,079 of CAZCBD010000012.1, read as the reverse complement.
CCGCTTCAGTTGCAACTTCAATTATTTCTTCAACATTAACGGGTTTCAAAGTTTCCGGCACACATTCGTCGGTAACAATGCTAATTCCCAAAACTTCCATTCCCATATGCACGGCAACAATGTTTTCAGGAACCGTTGACATACCAACCACATCGGCACCAATTGTTCTCAAAAATCTATATTCCGCCTTTGTTTCCAAATTTGGACCGGAGACTGCAACATAAACTCCCTTCTGAATTTTCAAATTATTCTCATCAGCAGCTTTTTCCGCAACAGAAATTAATCTCTCGGAATAAGGCTGACTCATATCAGGAAAACGTGGGCCCAAATCATCTTCATTCGGTCCAATAAGTGGATTATCGCCCAATAAATTAATATGATCGGTTATCAACATTATATCGCCACGGCTATAAGTCGGGTTCATTCCGCCGCAAGCATTCGAAATAAACAGTTTTTTTACACCCAAAAAATTCATCACCCGTATAGGATAAGTAATCTGTCTCATCGTGTAGCCTTCGTAATAATGAAATCTTCCTTGCATGGCCACAATGTTTTTGCCCGACAATTTCCCGAAAATTAATTTTCCTTCGTGCGATTCAACCGTCGACAATGGGAAATGTGGTAGTTTACCGTATTGAATTTCACATTCTATTTCAATTTCGTTTACTAAGCTTCCCAAACCGGTTCCTAAAACCACCCCTATTTCATATTCTTGCCGAGTAAACTCTCTAATTACACTTAATGTATCTTTAATCATCTCAGTTAATTTACTCATAATAATTTCTCCACTATTCCGTCCACATCAAAATTTGAATTATTATTTTCGGCTTTTAATGTTACGTTACTACTTGTAATTTTAGTTTCAATAAAATCAAGTACTTCGGATTGAGTACTAACAATTGCTTTCAATTTTGCAATTAATAAAGATTTTTCTTCACGCAATTTCAACACCGAATCTCTGATGGAATCTGCGTCTTGTTTAGCTTTTTCCACAATCTGAGCAGCTTTCAATTCTGCTTCTTTAATCATGAGTGTGGTTTGTTTTTTTGCCGATTCTATTGATTTATTTGTTGATTCGTGTGCAGTAAGTAAAGTTGCTTGCAAGTTTTTTTCAATTTTCTGATATTCGGAAATCTGTTTTTCGAGCCGATTTATTTTCTTTTTCATATCTGAATTTTCGTTCAACAATGTTTCAAACTCATCAGAAATTTTTTCCAAAAAAACAGAAACTTGTTCCGGATCGAAACCACGCATAGCTTTATTAAATTCTTGATTCTTTATGCTGTTGGGTGTTAGCATTATATTTCCTTCCAGCTTTTTGAATAATCTCGTTGCCCGAAAATTGCTGTTCCAATACGAATCATTGTTGCCCCTTCTTCAATTGCAATATCAAAATCATTTGTCATTCCCATTGAAAGATGCATAACATTGTATCCTGCATTCAACATTTTATTTTGCAAGGTTTTTAATTTTTTAAAACAATTTCGAATAATCGTTTTATTATCAGTAAATTCAGCCATTGTCATTAAGCCCACAAGCTCAATATTTTCTAATTGTTTAGAAATTTCCGCCAATCTAAAAGCCTCTTCTTCCGTTTTAATTCCAAATTTTGTTTCTTCGGAAGATGTTTTTATCTCTAACAATATTTTTTGAACTTTGTTATTCTGAGCTGCTCTTTTATTTATCTCATTCAATAGTTTTTCGGAATCAACCGAATGAATGAAATCAGCTTTAGGCACTACTGTTTTTACTTTGTTGGATTGCAAATGACCAATAAAATGCCAAACTATATTTTGTTGCAATAATTCAGCTTTCTCTGAAAATTCTTGAGCTTTATTTTCGCCAAAATTATTTACGCCGTTTTCGCAAGCTGTTTCAATTGCTTTAATCGGATTATATTTCGATACCGCAATTAAAATCACATCTTCGGAACTGCGTTTGCAAGCCTTGCAAATATTGGCTATTTCTTGTTTTATTTTATTTATATTTTTGTTAATCATAATCAATTTAAGAGAGTTAATGTAGCAGTTTTATTGTAAAAAATCAATTCAACTAAATCTATTTTTCTGCAATTGTAATATGTAATAAAAATGCAATTTAATTCGAAATTTCTCATTCAATTATTTGTCTATCATGCCCCACAATTACCTTACCGCTATAAATAGTAGCAATTTCATCTAGTAAATCCTTATCGTCGGCACCCCAATACAAAGTATGATAAAGAACTAATAATTTGGGCTTTGCTTCTTTTGCAATTTTTGCTAATTCCAAAGTCGAGGTATGATTTTTAGCATGATATTTTTTCCAAAATTTATTTTTTTTGTCATAAGATTTTTTGTAATAAACTTCATGAATTAAAACATCAGCATCCTTGGCATACTTAATAATATTTTCACAAGGCATAGTATCTCCGGAAATTACAATAACTTTATCCGGTGTTGTAAACCTAAATCCATATGAATTGGGCCAACTTCCATGCGGCACAAAAAAAGCCTCAACCTTTACATACTCATCTTTGTAAATTTCCCCTTCGGAATATTCATGAGCAATAACTCTCCACCCCTTATTGTTAGCCGGTTCAAGTCCGTATAATCTATATTTAATATCATCTTCATAAGCTTTTAAAATGTACTTAATCATTTTTTTTGTGCCCTCGGGTCCATAAATTTGCAACGGTTCTTTCCTACCCAAAACCCAAGGAGTTAAAATAAAATCCGGCAATCCAACCGTATGGTCGGAATGCAAATGAGTTAAAAAACCAAGTTTCAAATTTTCCATTTTCAAAGCATTAATATTTCCACCGTAGCGAGGAGTTAATGCCGAAGCGTTGCGCACCAAACCGGGGCCAAAATCAATTATATAAGATTTTTCATTTACAATAATTGCTATCGAACAACCGGAATGTTCCGGATCCGGATTTGGATTGCCCGTACCCAACATTACAATTCTTGTTTTGCCGATCTTCGATTGAGCAAAATTTGATTGAGCAGAAATAATTGTAAATAAAAACAAAATAATTAAACCCATTAATAATTTTCTCATACAAAATTCCTTATTCAAAATTATAAATATTAAACCCGACTCTTTCGTTAAAAGTTTTTTTCTCTCGCCTTATTGTTGTTTCCGTCGGAATACCAACCGGTAATATAATTTGTACTTTTTTTGATTTTGGCAACCCGATAATTTCACCGATTTTATTGGCTCTACCATCAATTCGTAAAACTCCGTCAAGCCAAACCGAAGCATAATTCATTGCCGTTATTGCCAATAAAATATTTTCAACCGCTGCAGAACAATCTTCTATTTGAAAATGTGTTCCATGGTATATTTTTTCCGGTTCCGAATCTATAATACAAATGATTAAAGCTTTACAAGTTTGCAAAACTTTTGAATCGGGCAATATAATTTTAATTTTAGACAAAATATTTATATCATCAACAATCACAAATTCAGTGGTTTGTAAATTTTTTCCCGAGGGGGCATCTAAACCCGATTGCACTATTTTAATTAAATCTTTTCTTGGAATTTCCTGTTCGGAAAATTCTCCTCGATATGAATATCTCTTTTTTACAGCTTCAAAAAAATCCAATTTCGCATCCTTTCATATAAATTTTTGATTAGTGCAAGATAATTTTTTTTGATATTTTTTTTCAATTAAATTTTACTTTGAATTTAATTCTTTTGCTCTGTATCTTTAGACTGTTAAAAAAGTTCCTATCACAATTTGGAAACAGGGGTGCCGTAAGGCTGAGATTATACCCTTTGAACCTGTTCGGGTAATGCCGACGTAGGAAGTTCTTACTATCTATAATCCCCTGTTAATTTTAAAATGAAAATCAATATTACTATCAATAACCGTAAATATACGGTTGAAAAAAATATTACCATTGAAAAACTTTTATGCAGTTTGGAAATTAGAATAACAGCTGGAATGGCTATTGCCATAAACAATTCAATTGTCAAAAAAAACGAATGGTCGAATTTCAAACTTGAAAATAATTCAAAAGTATTGATTATCTCGGCTGCCAGAGGAGGTTAGTAAAATTATTATGGAAAAATTATCCGGCAAAGAAAATGCTTTTTGCGAACCCTTTCCGGGTTCAAATAAAATTTATGTGAAAAGTAATCGTTTCAATCTTGAAGTTGGAATGCGTGAAATAAATTTTTCGAAAACTACAGATTCAAAAGGAAATATATTTGAAAATACCCCTATTACTGTTTATGATACTTCAGGCCCTTATACTGACCCGACTAAAACCATTGATTTACAAAAGGGACTGCCTAAAATCCGCGAACCATGGATTGAACAAAGAAACGACACAACTAAACTTGAACACCTGACATCGGATTACGGAAAAAAAAGATTAACAGACCCTACCTTGCATAACTTAAGGTTTGAACATGTAAATGCCAATCCGCGAAAAGCCAAAGACGGATGTTTTATTACACAAATGTATTACGCAAAAAAAGGCATAATTACACCGGAAATGGAATATGTAGCAATTAGAGAAAATCAGCAAATCGAAAAAATAATTAAAGAGAAAAAAAACATTCCGGAAAACATTAAAAATAAACTCAATCCGATAACTGCAGAATTTGTACGAAGCGAAATAGCAGCCGGGCGTGCTATTATTCCGGCAAACATAAACCATCCCGAAAGTGAGCCAATGATAATCGGGAAAAATTTTTTGGTAAAAATTAATGCAAACATTGGTAATTCCGCAATCACATCCGGAATTGAAGAAGAAGTGGAAAAAGCTGTTTGGGCCTTTAAGTGGGGAGCCGATACCGTAATGGATTTATCTACCGGTGAAAACATTCATGAAACAAGAGAATGGATAATCCGAAATTCACCTGTACCTATTGGAACCGTTCCACTTTACCAAGCACTTGAAAAAGTTAACGGCAAAGCCGAAAACTTAACTTGGGAAATTTATAGGGATACAATAATTGAACAAGCCGAACAGGGCGTTGATTATTTTACAATTCATGCCGGACTACTTTGGAAACACATTCCACTAACCACAAAACGAATAACAGGCATAGTTTCTCGTGGTGGTTCCATAATGGCCAAATGGTGTCTATCTCATCACAAAGAAAATTTCCTTTATACTCATTTTGATGAAATATGTGATATTCTTGCTTCGTATGATGTTGCAGTTTCGTTGGGTGATGGCTTGCGACCGGGTTCAATTGCCGATGCTAACGACAAAGCTCAATTTGCGGAATTAAAAACCTTGGGCGAGCTAACTAAAATAGCTTGGTCAAAAAATGTTCAGGTCATGATTGAAGGCCCCGGACATGTGTCAATTGATAAAATTAAAGAAAATATGGACTTGCAAATTAAGCATTGCTTTGATGCCCCCTTTTATACTTTAGGCCCTTTGGCTACTGACATTGCCCCGGGATACGATCATATAACATCGGCTATTGGCGGCACTCTGATTGCAACACTTGGCACATCAATGCTTTGCTATGTAACTCCCAAAGAACACTTAGGACTACCTGAAAAAAGCGATGTAAAAACAGGCGTTATCACTTTTAAAGTTGCAGCTCATGCGGCTAACCTCGCAAAAGGTAATGCTCCGGCACTTTTAAGAGATTATGAAATGAGCAAAGCTCGATTCGAATTCCGCTGGAAAGATCAATTCCATATTTCCTTGGATCCTGAAACAGCATTAAAATATCATGATAAAACTTTACCCGATGAGGGTTCAAAAACTTCACACTTTTGTTCAATGTGCGGCGAACATTTCTGCGCAATGAAAAATACTGAAGAAGTTCGTGAGCTTTCTTTGCTGCTGGAACAGAAGAAAAAAGAATTTCAGAAAGCAGGACAAGAACTTTATATCAAGGATTGATATGGCTATTATTATTTCAAGTCCGAAATACTTACCCAACGAAGCTGATGCTGTTAATTCCTTATTTGAAAATGGAATGAATATTTTTCACCTTCGCAAACCTAATTCAAATTATTTTGAACTTGAAGAATTATTAGCTAAAATTAATCCTGATTTTTATTCCCGCATTACAATTCATTACTATTTTAAGTTTGTCAATAAATTTAATATTGGCGGCGTTCATTTTTCCTTAAATTCCTTTACCCCTAAAATTATAACACAATTTATTGGAAAAAGAATTTCCGTTTCATGTCATACATTAGATGAAATTATCAACTTGCGTTTCAATTTCGACTATGTTTTTTTAAGTCCGATTTTCGAAAGTATTTCAAAAAAAAATTATAAAAGTAAGTTTGTTTTTGCCGAGTTAAAAAAAAGTCTTGCCAAAGAAAAACAAAATAAAGTGATTGCACTTGGAGGTATAACTCCACAGAATCAACCCCAAGCCAAGGCAATTGGATTTGCCGAAACCGCCGTACTTGGTTATTTGTGGAATAAATATAAAGGGAAAGACTCAATCCCTAAATTGATTGAAAAATTCGGAGAATTAAAATGAGAAATAAATTTAGACCTAAAGTCTTAACCATTGCGGGTTTTGACCCAAGTTCCGGAGCGGGACTTTCGGCCGACTTAAAAACTTTCGAAATTAATTCCGTTTATGGTTTTGCAACTGCTACGGCAATCACAATTCAAAATGAAAATTCTTTTAAAGAGGTAATTTGGACTAATTTCGGAACCATTAAAAAACAAATTGAAATTATTTTTTCCGAACACAATATTGAATGGGTGAAGATAGGTTTAATAAAGGATTTTGAAACACTTAGTAATATTATTGATTATTTAATTTCACTTATACCAAGCATAAAAATTATTTGGGACCCGATTTTAAAATCCAGTACCAACTTTGAATTTCATAATTCACTTTCAGTTATTGATAATTATGAAATTCTTAAAAAGCTTTTTTTAATCACTCCGAATAAAAACGAATTAAAATCAATTTTTCTTAAAGATTATTCTACAGAATCCATACAACTTGAAATACGGAAAAACAATTTATGTAACATTTTAATTACCGGCGGTCATAATGAATCAAATGCTAACGATTGTTTGATTACGAAAAATTTTATTGAATATTTTGATGGCAAAAAATTCAATAAAAATCACAAACACGGTTCAGGTTGTGTTTATTCTTCGGCATTACTATCTAATTTAGCAAAGGGAATTGAAATTAGAACCGCTTGTTTAAATGCAAAAAAATATACCGAACGATTTTTACAAAGTAATGAAACAAAATTGGGTTATCATGAAAACAAGAAATAAAAATCTGGCACCATTACAATTTATAACGCTTGAAAATACTGAGGTTAGTGAAATTCAACAAGCAGAAAAAGTTCTTAAAGCCGGTTGCAAATTAATTCAACTTCGGATTAAAAATAAACCGATGGAAGAAATAAAATCTATTGCTGAAAAAATATTAAAGCTCACAAAACAATATTCGGCTAAATTATTAATTAATGATTATGTAAATATGGCTTCGGAAATTAATGCAGATGGCGTACATCTCGGCAAAAAAGATATGTCGCCGGCAAAAGCAAGAGAAATTTTATCCCCTTCAAAAATTATCGGTGGCACTGCAAATACAATTAACGATATTTTAAATTTAATAAAAACGGACGTTGACTATATAGGTTTGGGCCCTTTCAAATACACCTCTACAAAAAAGAATCTCGATACAATTTTAGGTTTAGATGGATATAAAAGAATTGTTACGGAATTAAAAGCAAAAAAAATCACGACACCTATTTTTGCAATAGGTGGCATATCAGTAAACGATGTTGAAGGAATATTTAATACAGGAATTACAAGATTTGCAATATCCTCGGCCATAGCAAAATCAGAAAATATTGAACTTAAATTATTTGAATTTAAAACAAAAATAGATAAACACCATGAAAAAATTAAAAATAGCAAATAAAACTTTTAACTCGAGATTATTTACCGGTACGGGCAAATTTAGCTCGAACAATTTAATGAAAAACGCTTTATTGGAGTCCGGTACGGAATTAGTAACAGTAGCTTTAAAGCGCGTAGATTTAGACAATTCGAAAGATGATTTAATAATGCACTTATCAAATCCGCAATTTAATTTGTTACCAAACACTTCGGGAGTGCGAAACGCAAAAGAAGCTGTGTTTGCAGCAGAATTAGCACGCGAAGCTTTAAACACAAATTGGATTAAACTGGAAATTCATCCCGACCCTAAATATTTATTACCCGACCCGATTGAAACACTTAAGGCAACCGAAGAACTTGCAAAAAAAGGATTTATTGTACTACCCTATATTCAAGCCGATCCGGTTTTGTGCAAATTACTTGAAGATGCAGGCACTGCAGCCGTTATGCCTCTCGGTTCACCCATAGGCAGCAACAAAGGTTTGCAAACAAAAAATATGTTGGAAATTATTCTCAGCCAAAACAATGTACCGGTTATTGTTGACGCGGGAATAGGTGCACCTTCGCATGCAGCCGCGGCAATGGAATTGGGCGCCGATGCCGTTTTAGTAAACACTGCAATTGCCGTAGCAGATAATCCTGTTAAAATGGCAAAGGCTTTTAAATTAGCTGTTGAAGCCGGAAGACTTGCTTTCGAATCAAAACTTGCCGCTACTTCCGATATGGCAATTGCCAGTTCTCCTTTAACAAATTTCTTGGACAATTAATTTGAGCTTAAACTATGTTTGAAAATATATTATCACATTATAAATGGAATGAAATAACAGAAAGTATCTTTTCAAAATCATTCGTAGATGTTGAAGAAGCTTTGCATAAGGAAAAAAGAAATTTAGAAGATTTCAAAGCGCTGATTTCACCTGCGGCCTCTAAGTATTTAGAACCAATGGCAAGATTAAGTAGAGAATTAACTTTAAAAAGATTTGGAAAAACAATTCAGCTTTTCATTCCGCTTTATGTTTCCAATGTTTGCGAAAACCATTGTGTCTATTGTGGCTTTAACCAACTTAATAAAATAAAAAGAAAGGTTCTTACAACTAATGAAATCCAAAAAGAAGTTAAGGTCTTAAAAGATTACGGTTATGAACATTTACTTTTGGTTTCGGGTGAGGCACCCGAAAAAGTTGGTGTAAGTTATTTTGCAAAAACAATTAAAATGCTTAAAAGTGATTTTGCTCTAATTTCAATTGAAGTCCAACCCATGGAAACAGAAGAATATCAGCAATTAATTGAAGTCGGGTTAAACTCGGTTTATATTTATCAAGAAACTTATAACCAAGAAAAATATAAATTGTATCACCCCAAAGGGAAAAAATCGGATTTTGAATTTCGTTTAAACACACCCGAAAGATTAGGAAACGCAGATATTCACAAAATCGGGTTAGGAGTTTTATTGGGGTTAGAAGAATGGCGCACGGATTCATTTTTAACTGCATTACATTTGAATTTTTTAGAAACAAAATTCTGGAAAACAAATTTTTCAATTTCTTTTCCGAGATTGAGACCCCACGCAGGCAGTTTTCAACCAAATTCAATTGTAACGGAAAAGGATTTGGTGCAACTTATTTGTGCTTACAGAATTTTTAACGAGGAAGTAGAATTATCAATTTCGGTAAGAGAAAGCGCTAAATTTAGAGATAATATAATTAAATTGGGTATCACTTCGTTAAGTGCAGGCTCAAAAACAGAACCCGGGGGTTATGCTGCAAATCTAAATACTTTAGAGCAATTTGCGGTACACGATAGCAGAACCCCTGCCGAAATAATTAATGTGATAAAAAATAACGGTTACGAACCGGTTTGGAAAAATTGGGATCCTATTTTACAATCAAATAGCTTACAATAAAAATTGCAAAAAATAATTTGCAGTAATATTTTTTTTATTTATTTTCATTTAACACAATTGAATAAAATTTGAGAGTTAAGAATGAGTCATCGTATTAATATACTAACAGGTTCTAAGTGGGAAAAACAAGCCGGCTTTTCAAGAGCCGTTCGCATAGGAAATATTATTGAAGTTGCCGGTACCGTTGCAGGATTAGAAAACGGAAAACCGGTTGGCGGAAACGATCCGTATAAACAAACTATTGCTGTTTTCAAAAAAATTGAAAAAGTGCTATCCGATGCCGGAGCTAGCCTAACTGATGTAATTAGAACAAGAATCTATCT
>CAZCBD010000011.1:18739-27168 GCA_964496755.1 uncultured Melioribacteraceae bacterium | reverse complement strand
CAACTAGTATAAAATTATGAAAACAATTTTGGTAATTGAAGATCAAATTGATGTAAGAAGTATGATATATGATTTTCTTACAAGACAGAATTTTGAAATAATAATGGCCGAAAGTGGCGAGGAAGGAATTGAAAAGGCCGGAAAATATTTACCGGATCTTATTATTAGTGATATAATGATGGGAGGTATTTCAGGATTTGAAGTACTAAGAAATTTACAAAATGATATTAAAACTTCCTCCATTCCGTTTCTGTTTCTCACCGCTCGTGCGGAATTAAAGGATTTCCGAGAGGGAATGAACTTAGGTGCTGATGATTACTTAATTAAACCTTTTAAATTGGATGAACTTTTAATTGCTGTAAATACCCGATTAGCAAAAAGACAAAAGATAGAAGATAAATTTAAACTTGTTTGGGAATATGCTCGCGATGGAATGTGTATAATCGAAGAAAATGGGAAAATCATTACAATTAATAATGCAACCGAAAAATTGTTTAATCTTAAAGCAATTGATATTATTGATTCAAAGTATACTGAACTTTTTAAAAATGATTTGTGCCTTTTTGACCAAACAAATTCCTTGTCCTCTTTTACCGAAAAATGTGTTCTGTGGAATAATAGTGTTAAATGGTTAAAGTTTTCAATCAGTATACTTGAAGAAAACCAAAATGGTAAAATATTTTTTGTTATGATACAAGATGTAACGGATTCCAAAAATTCGGAAATGCAAATAGTGAAATCGCTTAATGAAAAGGAAGTCTTATTAAAAGAAATACATCATCGGGTAAAAAACAATCTTCAAATAATTTCAAGCATACTAAGTTTGCAATCCGATAATTTTGATGATCCTAAATATAAAAAGGTGTTTCTCGAAAGTCAGAATCAAATAAAATCAATGGCGCTGGTGCATGAAAAATTATATCAATCCGGTGAATTGAACTCTATAAATTTTAATGGCTATACCGAAGATTTAATCAATTATTTGAAAATTGCTTTCGATATTTATGACGATAGAATAAAATTTAAAATGGATATTTCGAATGCAAAATTGCAAGTTAATACCGCCATCCCAATGGGATTAATTGTAAATGAATTAATAACAAATTCCTTAAAACATGCTTTCGATGAAAAGAAAGGCGAAATTAATATAATTATAAAAGATAGAGAAGAGTATTTTGATTTTTTCTATTCCGATAATGGAATCGGATTACCAGATGATTTCAATTTGCAAAGTATTACATCATTAGGCCTTTCACTGGTAATTAATTTAGTTGAACAAATTGGTGGTTCTCTTGATTTTGAAAATAATAACGGGGCGATTTTTAAATTTAAGATTCCGAAATAATTATTTTTTCTTGTAATCATTTAATATTTTACTAATTTTCGGTAAACAAAATTGGTGTGGAAATGATACTTGCAAGATTAAAATCTATAATACTTCCTCTTACTTTTTTTATTCTAACTTTTGTTGTAGTGGTAACAAACCAAATTTCACCTCCGCCGGATAACGCAGGTTTAAGTGATTTGCCGATGGAATTACTTTTTTATTTTGTTAATATTTTTATGTTTATCTCAGGAGCATTTTTATTAAATAAAATTTTACAAAGTGTAATTTGGGATGATATACTTTCAAAATCCACAGGAAATATATTCGTTGTTTTATTAAACGATTTTATTTCGAGCTTAATTTATTCTTTGGCGCTTGCCTTGGTTATAGTTGGTGTTTTTAATATTAAGTTTACCAATCAGATTTTGTACTTGCTACTTGTTTATTTATTGTTGGGAACCGTAACCCGCACAAGAATATTAGAATATTTTTCAAGTCTTGCCGGTAATGTTGAGCGCACATATTTAATTGGAGATTGGATTTCAATTTTATTTCAGTCTTCCAATACTGTAATCAGCGGCGAAGTTATTGAATTAACAAGAAAGCATCTAAGATTACGTGGAGAAAATAATAGTCTGATAACCGTTCCCAGCAACTTAATGTCTTCAACAGTTATCACTAATTATTCCAGAAATCAGAATTCAACTCCCTTCACTTTAGTATATAATTTTGATTTTTCAGTTTCAACGAGAAGGATTAAAAGAATATTAACAGCGGCAACAAAAGAAGCATTAACGCATATTAGCTTTGTATTACCAAATGAACCTAAAATTATTTTTTTAAAAACAACACATCTTGGTTTGGAATATTTAATTAAAGTTTGGCTTAAGCCAAATGCAACTGATGATATTGAAAATGCCATCAGCATTTTAAATGAGAAGATAATTGAACACCTTACGAAATCCGGTATTACTCCGGCCTATCCAAAGGAAGATATATTTTATGCAGATATGCCAATCAGGAACAAAGAGGTAAGAACTGCAAATGATAGAATAGAATTAATAAAACGCATTCCTATTTTTGAAACTTTATCCGAAAATGAAATTTTGCAAATTTCTGAAAAATTAATTGAACATGAATATGAGAAAGAGACCATTATTATTAAGCAAAACGACGCCGGAGATTCAATGTTTATTTTAACTGAAGGATTATCCGAAGTTTTTATTAGTACGGATTCAGGAAGTAATTTAAAAGTAGGACAGCTTGTACCGGGAGATTTCTTTGGCGAAATGTCTTTACTAACCGGAGAAAAAAGAATGGCCACAATTATTGCTTCAACAGATGTTTTAATTTATGAAATTCCTAAAGATGCAATTAGTAGGTTACTAAATACACGAATTGATTTTGCAGATGAAATAGCTAATATTATTGTGCAAAGACAAAATGAGAATGCAACAAAAATTAAATCCACTGAAATTAAAGCGGAAAGCTTATTAAAAAGAATTAAACATTTTTTCGGTTTATAAAATGAAAAAGTATTCAATTACAGGTAAAAGTATTATAGGATATCAAAAAAATATTTCTTCGGAAAAAGATTTTAAAATTCTAAGTCCACTACTAAAAAAAGAATTGAAAGAAGATTTTTTTATTGCAACTGAAAGCGAAGTTGATTTGGCATTAAATTTTGCACACAAGGCTTTTAAAGAATATAGATTAATTCCTTCCCGAAGACGAGCGGATTTTTTAAATGAAATTATTAATCACATTTCTGACTGTAAAAATGAAATAATAGAAAGAGCTCATCTTGAAACGGCTCTTCCAATTCAAAGATTGGAAGGGGAAATGGATAGGACATTGAATCAAATAAAATTATTTGTAAATTTAATTCTTGATGGTAGTTATGTAAATGCAACAATAGTAGCCGATGAATTGAAATCCAAACAGGATATTCGAAAAATGTTAATTCCTATTGGACCGGTAGCAGTCTTTGGAGCAAGTAACTTTCCATTAGCTTTTTCAACGGCCGGTGGAGATACTATTTCAGCTCTTGCTGCAGGGTGCCCTGTAATTGTCAAGTCTCATCCTGCCCATGCCGGTACAGGTGAATTGGTTGCAACGGCAATTTGTGAAGCTGCCCGAAAGACTAAAATGCCGGAAGGTGTTTTTTCTAATCTGAATGATTCGGGCTATTTTGTTGGCCAAAAATTGGTTAAGGCAAAACAAATAAAGGCAGTGGCTTTTACAGGCTCATACACCGGCGGAATGGAATTATATAAAATTGCTTGCAACAGAAAAACGCCGATTCCTGTGTTTGCTGAAATGGGTAGTGTTAATCCATTATTTGTTTTACCTAATTATGTAAAAGATAATTTGCATGAGTTTGCAAAAAATTATGTTGCTTCGCTAACTTTAGGGGCAGGGCAATTTTGTACTAATCCCGGATTGATGTTTGTAATTGAAGGGGAGTATCTTGAAAAGCTATTTGATATTCTTTCTGATGAAGTGCAGAATGCTATAACGCATGAAATGTTAACGGAAAGAATTGCAAACAATTATTCGCAATTATTGAAAAAGGCTTTATCAAAGAAAGAAGTTTATCCTATTGCCGTAAGTGAAAAGTATCATTCTAAATTTGAGGCCAATACTGTAGTTGTAAAAACAACCGGATATAATTTTAAACAGGATAATTCCTTACAAAAAGAAATATTTGGGCCTCATTCTCTGATTGTAGTTTGTAAAGATTTTCAGGAAATGTTGGATATCATTGATAATCTGGAGGGACAGTTAACAGCTTCTGTTTTTGCAAATAAAAACGAAACGGAAAAACAAACTAAGTTATTTGAAAAATTATCTGATATTGCGGGTAGATTAATCTTAAATGATATGCCGACCGGAGTTCAGGTTTGTTCGGCTATGCATCATGGCGGACCGTTTCCTGCAACTTCAAATTCACAATATACTTCTGTTGGTACCGATTCTATTAAACGATTCTTAAAGCCTGTTTGTTTTCAAAATTTGCCGGATGAATTGTTGCCGAACGAATTAAGGAATGTAAACAAACTTAAAATTTTTAGAAACGTTAATAACATTTTTACTAAGAATAATTTAAATGTTAAATCTTAATATATTCAATATCAAAATGATATAAATTGAATATTCTAATGTAAATATACTCTTGGTACCCTAGTATTTATATTTGTTAAAATTTCATAAGGAATAGTATTTGCCCACAATGCTAAATCTTCACAAGTTATTTTCAATTTTTTTGATCTACCAATTAAAATAACTTCATCTCCATTATAAGCAGAGTCTTTATCAATATTAACTACTATTTGGTCCATCGAAATATTGCCGATTATCGGATAAATTTTATCATTAATAATTACTTTTGCCTTTTGACTCATACTTCTGAAATAACCGTCTCCGTAGCCAACAGGAATAGTAACAGCGCGAATATTTTTATTTGTTTGCCACGTTAAACCGTAGCCAACAGGGTGATTCGGTTTAATAACCTTAAAATAAACAACTCTTGATTTCCAGCTTAAAGCAGGCTCTACATCAATTGTTTTTTTTGTTTTAGCTGAAGGGTAAACTCCGAATAAAAGTATTCCAGGGCGAATCATATCAAAATCACTTTCAGGTATTTGCAATATTGCGGCAGAATTTGCAATGTGGAATAACACTTTTTCATCAGAAATTTTATCAGCAAATTTCTTAATTCTCATAAATCGTTCCAATTGTAAATATGAATGACCTAGGTTGGCTGAGTCAGCATTGGAAAAATGAGAATAAATTCCTTCGACCTTAATATTTTCAAACTCAAAAGATTTTTGAATAAATGTTTCGGCATTATAGTAATGCACTCCAATTCTTTCCATTCCGGTATCAATTTTCAAATGCACCTTTGCCGGTAAATTTAGAGAACCTGCTACATCATTTATTTGTTGAAGTTTTGTAATGGAGGAAGCGGTGATTGTTAAATTATAATTAAGAAATAAAGGTATCTGATTTCCTATTATTCCCCCAAGAACCAAAATGGGTTTTGTAATACCATTTTCGCGAAGAGTAATTCCTTCTTCCAGAACCGCTACTCCAATATAGTCAACTCCTAATCGTTCCATTTCTATAGCTATTCGTACGAGACCGTGTCCATATGCGTTTGCTTTGAGAATAGCCATTATTTTTGATTTAGGCTTAAAATTTTTAATATTAAAAAAATTTTGAGATATCGTTGAAATATTAACTTCAACTTTAGTTGGTCTGATTATTTCATTATT
Source organism: uncultured Melioribacteraceae bacterium (assembly GCA_964496755.1). Classification (GTDB taxonomy): domain Bacteria; phylum Bacteroidota; class Ignavibacteria; order Ignavibacteriales; family Melioribacteraceae; genus CAZCBD01. The sequence goes on along the minus strand of CAZCBD010000011.1, from coordinate 21,564 downwards.
CATAAGTTTTAAAAAGAATTAAAATTGAATTAATTTAAAAAAGAATTTCTTTAAAACAAAAAAGCTCGACTGTTGTCGAGCTTTTTATTGAACTAAATATCTAAATTACGAAAGTACTTCAACATCATTAGCTTGGGGTCCTTTTTGACCGTCTACAATTGCAAACTCGACTTTTTGACCTTCTTCCAACGAACGGAAACCTTCACTATTAATTGCTTGATAATGTACAAACACATCAGGTCCGGCTTCTTGTTGAATAAATCCATAACCTTTTGAACTATTGAACCATTTAACGGTTCCTTGTTTGCGCTCTGCCATGATACAGATACTCCTAAAAAAAATTAAAAAAAAACGAACAGAGCTACAGTACATCAAATAAAAATTCGAAAGATTATAGGCCCTATTACTTCGTAAAGCTTAAAAAAGCTTTGCGGAGGGGGAGGGATTCGAACCCCCGGACCGCGTGAACGGTCAACGGTTTTCAAGACCGCCGCATTCAACCACTCTGCCACCCCTCCGAACGGGTGTCCATAAAAAATTTAGACTTACAATTTAAAAATTATTTTAATAAATTTCCAATAAATCTAACGAAAAAATATTTATATGATCAAAAATATCGCATTTCAAGAAATTACCGAACTTCGGAATAAAATTATAGAAGCCGGTATTACTGTTACCGAAATAATTAGCAAACAATATAATTTTGAGTTTACAATCACAAAGAATAAAGTAAAACTAAAGATTCTTTATTACTTCGGCAAAAAAGGACTGAAAAAAGTCCTTCAAGGGAATCAAGAGACAGAGATCTATTCGTTAGTTAATTCTCTGATTACAGGAGCAAATTATGAAAAAATTAACCGATTTAAGGAACCAGATAATTACATTGGTACGGATGAATCCGGTAAAGGTGATTTCTTTGGTCCGCTTGTAGTAGCCGCTGTTTTTGTTGATTCCGAAACGAAAAAAGAATTGTTGAAAGTTGGCGTAAAAGATAGTAAAGAATTATCTGATTTGCAGATAAATAGGATTGCTTCGAAAATAAAAGAAATAGTAAAAAATAATTTTGAGATTAATAGTCTTGAGCCGATTGAGTACAATAAAATGTATACTTCAGTTGGGAATTTAAACACTATGTTAAATAAATTGCATTCCGAAGTGATTGAAAAGTTATTGCAAAAGGTTCAAACCGGAAATGTGATAGTTGATAAATTTGCCGCTGTAAAATTGGAAGTTGAGAAAAAAAACATTGGAATTTCTTTTGATAAAATAACTCGTGCAGAACAATTTGTAGGTGTGGCGGCTGCATCGATATTGGCCAGAGCTGAACTGAATGATTGGTTTGAAAAAAATAAAATTGATGATTTTTGTTTGTTGAAGGGAGCATCAACAAATCTTGAAAAACAGGCAATGGAAATCAAAAAATATTTTGGACTTGAAATATTTGAAAAAATTGCTAAACTACATTTCAAAACTTTAAAAAAAATTACAAAAAACGATTATACTTAATTAGCTTGAATAAAAAGTGGGTTTGTTATGAGTGAAGAGAGAAAAATAAAAAGAATTGGTATTTTAACAGGAGGCGGTGATTGTCCGGGATTAAATGCTGTTATTAGAGGTGTTGCCAAACCCGCACATGATCACGGACTTTCCGTAATGGGAATACTTGATGGCTTTGAAGGGCTGGTAACAGGAAAAGCTAAAGAATTATATAACAAAGATGTTTCGGGTATTTTATCGCAGGGTGGAACAATTTTGGGTTCCTCAAATAAAGGTGATCCGGGGCATTGGCCAGAAGAGTTTGATGGTAAAATTGTAATTAAGGATCGTTCTGAAGATGCTTTTAAAAATTATCAAGCCTGGGATTTAGATTGTTTGATTGCCATTGGTGGTGATGGTACGATGAATATTGCCAAAAATATGATGGAATTGGGTATGAATGTAGTAGGTGTGCCGAAAACAATAGACAATGATTTAGAAGCAACCGATCAGACTTTTGGACATGATTCAGCAGTGTTTGTTGTTTCTGAAGCTCTTGATAGATTGCATACTACTGCTTCATCGCATCATCGTGTTATGGTTATTGAAGCAATGGGTAGATATGCCGGTTGGATTGCATTGAATGGTGGTTTGGCAGGTGGTGCGGATATTGTTTTAATTCCGGAGTTTCCGTTTAGTTGGGAAGCGGTTTATAAAAAAGTGATTAAACGGCATATGAGCGGCAAAAAATTTAGTATTGTGTGTGTTGCCGAAGGGGCTAAACCGATTGACGGTGAAATGGTTGTTAAAGAAAGTGATGTGAAAAGAACTGATCCGATTAGGCTTGGTGGTATTGCTGAACTTGTTTCTAAAAAAATTGAAGAAAACACCGGACTTGAAACAAGATATACTGTTCTTGGACATTTGCAACGTGGAGGTAGTCCAACACCGTTTGATAGAATTTTATCTACCAAATTTGGAACATCTGCTATTGAATTAGCTATTAATAAAGAATTTGGAAAAATGGTTGCTTTGCGTGGCAATAGAATTATTAGTGTGGATATTGAAGAAGCTATTGCAAAACAAAAGTTGGTAACTAGAGATGACGAAGCGGTTAAGGCTGCTAAAGCTGTTGGAATTTGTTTTGGCACTGAAGATTTTTAATTTTTTTGTTGACAAAAAAAAATTAAAATTATAAATTTAATGACGTTCTTTTAATGAGTTTTGTAGGGGTCGTAGTTCAGTTGGTTAGAACGCCTGCCTGTCACGCAGGAGGTCGCGAGTTCGAGTCTCGTCGGCCCCGCAGAGATTACCCTGATGAGCATAACTTATCAGGGTTTTTATTTTTT
>CAZCBD010000011.1:0-18639 GCA_964496755.1 uncultured Melioribacteraceae bacterium | reverse complement strand
GCGAGTTTCCCGCAGTTGCGGGATCGGCCCCGCAGAGATTACCCTGATGAGCATAACTTATCAGGGTTTTTATTTTTTAAAAGGTGTAAAGGCAAATAAAAAAGTTGGTTAGAGTGTTCCGACGGTGTGTTGGAAAGGTCGCGAGTTTCCCGCAGTTGCGGGATCGGCCCCGCAGAGATTACCCTGATGAGCATAGCTTATCAGGGTTTTTATTTTTAAAGTGCTTCAAATTCTTTAATTATACACTTTGGGGAAGTTGTTATTAAAAAATTGTTGATTGATACAGGAATTTCTAAATCTTATAGTTTAATAAATAAAATATCTTTGTCGGTAATAACAATGTATAGCAATAATTGAGAAAGTAAAATCCGAATGTGGAACTACTATAATAATTATGCAACAAAAGCGGAAGTGTTATTAAGAGAAAGAAGAATGCTATATTGGAGAAACCTTATTTTATCAAAATAAAAAGGCTCAACCGAAGCTGAGCCAAGATAATTTAATCGCCATCTATTAAATCACCGATTGTACCCAAAATAGAACCTTCTCCCTTTCTGGAGCCACCGGCAGCAGGAGCGTGTTGAATTATTCTATCTGCCATTCTTGAAAACGGAAGACTTTGTAGATAAACAGTACCTGTGCCACGAAGGGTAGCAAGAAATAAGCCTTCGCCACCAAAGAACATTGATTTTAAATTTCCTGCACGTTCAATGCTGTAATCAATTCCGGAAGTAAATGCCGCGATACAACCGGTATCAACTTTAATGACTTCATTTCGTAATTCTTTTTTAATTACGGTTCCACCTACGTGAATGAAAGCCATGCCATCTCCTTCAAGTTTTTGAAGAATAAAACCTTCGCCGCCAAAGAAGCCTGTTCCTAATTTTTGAGTAAAGGCAATACCAACCTTAGTGCCGAATGCTGCGCAGAGAAAAGCATCTTTTTGGCAAAGCAAGTGCCCATTCAATTCCTGCATATTTACGGGAATAATTTTGCCGGGATACGGAGCGGCAAATGCAACTGTTTTTTTTCCGGTACTCATATTTTTGAAATGTGTCATAAATATTGATTCTCCGGTTAACAATCTTTTTCCGGCACCCAGAAGTTTAGACATAAATCCGTTGTTAGCTTCTGAACCGTCACCCATTCTTGCTTCAAAGAAAATTCCATCATCCATATAATTCATGGCACCTGCTTCAGCTACAACTACTTCGTGCGGGTCTAATTCAACCTCAACGATTTGCATATCGTTACCAATTAATTTGTAATCGATTTCATGGCATCTCATTGTTACCTCTTTATGCTTTGTTAATAAATTTATTTTCCTTTATTATAGAAAGTCTAAAATACAAAAAATATTTTTTTTCAATATTAAATATTATGATGTCAAATAAAATAAAATATGTTATTATCTCACTTGGATTAGGAATTGTTCTATATTTCATAAATGAGTATGGAATTGAAAATATTTATAGCAATTTAATAACGGCCAATTGGCAGCTTGCTTATTTATTATTATTATGGACAGTGATATATTTTTTCAACAGTTTGTCGTTGAAAATAATTTTGCCCAATCGTGGAAAAGGTATTTCTCTGTTAAAGTTATTTTTTATTACGGTAAGTAGCTACTCAATTAATTTAATAACTCCTTTTGTAAGTTTAGGTGGAGAACCATATAAAATATTCAAATTAAAAAAACTTGTTTCGGATGAGGATGCAACAGCTGTTACGTTATTAAACTCAATGTTGCATATGCTTGCACATACTTTTTTTTGGTTAATTGGATTTGCCATTGCATTTGCTTTTTACGAGTATTCGTTTTATGAAAAATTCATACTTTTTATTTTATTGAGTGTAAATATTTTTTTAATCTATTTTTTCTTTTCGCGTCACAAAAAAGGTGTGGTCCAATCATTTTACGTATTAATTAGTAAAATCAAAATACTAAAGAAATTACAATTGAGGCTTTCCAATTATGAAGATGAAATACGATCAATAGACGAAAAGATAGTTGGTTTATACTCACAAAAACGAAAGCTTTTTTTTGAAGCTCTTTTTTATGAGTTTGTTGCAAGATTACTGACTTCTTTCGAAATATATTTAATTCTAATTGCAGTTAATATTGATATTAGTTTTTTAGATGCTGTATATATTACTGCTGCATTTTCATTTATCATGAATATCATATTTTTTGTGCCAATGGAAATTGGGACAAGGGAAACATCATTATTTTTGATTATAGAAAATTTTTCAGCTTTTTCGGGAGTGGGAATTTTTGTGGCAATAGTAAGCAGGGTAAGAGAAATATTCTGGATAATTCTGGGGACTATTTTTATTCATTTCGGAAATAAAAAAAGCGAGTAAAAACTCGCTTTTCAAATATTATTTAGTTCTTATTTTTTTTTCGTTGTTTTTTTCGCTACAGGTTTTTTAGTAACCTTTTTTGTTACGGTTTTTTTAGCAACTTTTTTTGCCACAGGTTTTTTTGCAACCTTTTTTGCTACGGTTTTTTTTGTTACGGTTTTCTTTGCTGCTTCTTTTTCCTTTTTAATAGCTTCTCTAGCCTTAGCTATTTTTTGGTCAGCTTGAACAATTTCTTTTTTTAATTTTTCTTCTGCTTTAACAGCAGCAGTTAATTTTTTACTAATTGCTTGACGTTCTTTTGTGGCTTTTTGTCGAGAGGCGACTAATTTTTTCTTAAGCTCCATCGCCGATTTTAGTTTCACTTCATTTGTTGAAATTGCTCTTTTTTTTGTAGTTGCTTTTGCCATGTAAACCTCTCGATTGTTTAATAAATTAGTAGTTGGTATTTGCAATATAACAGTTGATATTTTTTTTTGCAATATTTTATGGCATTCGGATTAAATTATTTTATATTTTAGAATTTAAGAATAGAAGGAAGTATATAATGCCAAATTATAAAGGATTACATTTGACAGTGTATGACGGGCTTAAAACACATCACGCTGTTGGCGATGGAAAAGGTAATGCTTTTGTTTTAATAAGAAAAGACAATAGTTTTGAACTTAAAAAAATCAAGCTTAATGTTTTTGCAGGTAATTTTAAAATCCGTTCTTTTCTAAAACCGGATAGAAATTTTTCGCGTAATGAAACTGTTATGCGATTAAAGAAGGCAATTGAAAATAATACCAAGTTTAATAGTATTGATGAATTTATTAATTTTGCATTTTATAATGTAAGAAAAATGAAATATGTATTTGAAAAGCTGAATACCTCTTCAAATATAATTTTTGTTTTAGGCTGTGGATTATTTACTGCAATTCTTTTTTATGCAATAAAAGAATTAACTTCAACAAATGATTAACTACTAAAGAGATTTTGTGAAAATATTATTAGCATTCGATAAATTTAAAAATTGTCTTTCGGCAATAGCTGTTTGTCAGATTATTGCCAAACAAATTAATTTAAATACTAGTCATTCTTATATTAGCTTGCCTTTGAGTGATGGTGGAGAGGGTTTTTTATCGACGATTAATTCTATAAAAAAAACGGTTGTTAAAAACTATAATGTTACCGGTCCTTTGAAAAAAAAAATTAGCGTACCTATTGGTTTTGTAGATAATCATATTGCAATTGTTGATTTGTCAACCATTGTTGGTTTGCATTTACTTCCCAAAGAAAAAAGAAATCCAATGTATACAACAACTAAGGGATTAGGAGAAGCAATAAAATTTGCTATAGAAAATTGTGTTGATGAAATTTGGTTGGGGGTCGGTGGTAGTTCAACTAATGATGCAGCTGCAGGGGCATTGCAGGAATTGGGAATGAGATTTCTTGATGAAAACAATTCCACTATAGATAATATTGTTGGTAAAGATTTAATAAGGATTAACAAAATTGATGATAGTAATTTTGTACTTAATAAGCATTCAGTAAAAATTAAAATATTCTGCGATGTAAGGAATCCAATGATTGGAAATTTTGGAGCTTCAAAAACTTATGCGAACCAGAAAGGAGCAAACAAAAATGAAATCGAATTATTAGAAAATGGGATGCAGAACTTTATTAAAAAAGCAACATGGTTTTGTGGGAAAGATTATTCCGATCTTGCGGGTACCGGAGCCGCGGGTGGTATTGCAGGCGGTTTTTTGTTTTTTTGCAATGCGGAATTATTGAATGGATTTGATTCCATCGCTAAAATAATCGGATTAGAAAAAATTATTGAAAATTCGGATTTGATTTTGACCGGTGAAGGAAAATATGATTCTCAATCTAAGTTTGGCAAGGTTCCACATTCTGTTGCATGTTTAGCAAAAAAATATAACAAAAAAGTTTACTTATTAGCCGGCATGATTCAACAGGTTGAGGACTTGAAATTATTTGATTCGGTTAATTCGGTTTTCGAATTAGCTGCTTCGGAAGATGATTCGATAGAAAATGCGCGGGGATATTTAATTAAAATAATTAATAGTTTAATCTTAAAAAAAATGATATAGAAATAAATTATGAAAAAAAGTTACCTTTTTTACGATTTGGAAACAAGTGGTTTAAATAAATCGTTTGACCAAATTCTTCAGTTTGCTGCAATTAGAACTGATGATAAGTTTAATGAGTTAGAAAGATATGATTTTCTGATTAAGTTGCGGCCGGATATTATACCCTCTCCGGGGGCAATAATTACACACAGGATCGGAATTTCAAAAACACTGAACGAGGGAGTTACGGAATATGAGGCGATAAAAAAAATTCATAAAATAATTAACGAACCGGGGACCATTAGTATTGGCTATAATAATTTGGGGTTTGATGATGAGTTTTTACGTTTTTCATTTTATAGAAATCTCTTAGATCCTTATACACATCAATATCTAAACAATTGCAAAAGAATTGACTTATTACCAATTGCAACAGTATTTCGTTTATTCCGAAAAGATATTATTCAATGGCCGGAAATAAATGGTGCGCCTACACTCCGACTTGAATATATAAGCAGTGTAAATAATTTGGCGGAAGGTCAAGCGCATAATGCACTGGTAGATGTTATTGCTACGGTTGAATTAGCTAAGAGGTTAAAAGCTGATATTAAACTTTGGGATTATCTTGAAAATTCATTTGATAAAAAGATTGAACACGAAAGAATAGAAAAGTTTTCAAATGCTTTTCCGAATAGCTTCACGGCACAAAAATTTGCCATAATGATAAATAGTAAATTTGGTTACAAATTAAATTATGCTGCCCCTGTTTTATTATTAGGTGAATCAGAAAAATATAAAAGTCAGCTCTGGCTTCGGTTGGATTTGGAAGAGCTTTCAAATGTTAATTCCAATTCGATTTCCGAAAATACATTTGTAATAAGAAAGAATAACGGAGGGGCAGAGGTGTTATTTCCTTCCTATGAAAAGACTAATGTTTTAATTTCTTCGGATCGTTTAAAGATAACTTCTTCAAATTTAAAATTTTTAAGTTCAAAAGAAAACCTTTTAAATGAAATAATAAATTTTCACAGAAAATTTGAATATCCTGAAATTAAAAATGTTGATATAGATGCTAAGTTATATTCTAGGGGTTTTTGGTCAAAATCTGAAAAAGAAGAAATATTAAATTTTAACAACCTGGATTGGGTAGGTAAAGTTAGAGCAATAAAGCAAACGAATAATTTAGATTTGAAAGAATTATTTTTCAGAATATTGTATAGAAACCGGAAGAAAATTGCAGAGAGTGATTTCCATGATTTATCAATTAAATTTTATAATAAAATAAATCCGACAAGTGTTGATTCCCCGATGATTGATTTTAAAGGTGAATTAAAAATGGTACCACAAACCGCATTAAGAGAAATTGAAAATATTGTGGCAACACGGGATTTAGATGATGAGCAAAAGCAATTATTGAAAGAGTTGAAAGAGTATATTGAAAAAGAATTTCCTGAAAATGAATCGCAATTTGAAATGTTTTAAGGACTACATTTTGTAGCCCTTAAAACAATATTAGCATATTTTATTTACAAGTATAATTTTTGGGTAATAGTAAAGCGTTAAAAACTAATTTGAAGCTTCCTTGTGTAGAAGCTCTAAATTCAGGATTGAAAGAATACACAATCAATTGTCCTTTCCCTTTTTTTAGCCAAATAATTGCAGCTTTATTCTCAAGTAACTTTGCATTGTTAGCATAACCGCTAAGTAAAAGATTTTCATCTTCAGGGAAAAATCCTATTATCCGTCTGTCGGTATCAAAGCGTGGAAGAGTTGTTGAAAATACCGGACTGCTTCTATGAAAAACTCCAATGGTTTCCGGCATTCCTAAAGTTAAAAGTGTATTTTTCTTCAATTTAATTTTAATTAGAGAACCGGTAATATTTAAACCCTTTTGGCGAAGAGAAGAGGAGACATCATAAAATGGAAATCTGAATTCATCAAAGGTATTATCTTTTTTAATTTTATGTGTACCTGTAAACATTGATGTAGATTGTTTCCAACTTAAAACAATTCCTCCTCTGTTAATAAATTTTATTATTTTTTCTAATCCTTTGTTTTCCATACCTTTCGCAAATTCAGGAGGATAACTACTTGGAGAATATCCGCTCTGGGATTTGTATTTACCGTATAAAAGTAAATTCTTGTTTGCATCGGGAAAAATTAAAATATCATATTTGGTTAAGTCCAGTTTTTTGATTTCCGGAGGATTTATGACAGTATATTTTATATGATAAGTATCGAAAATATAACGAGTCCATCCGGCATCCATGTCATGAAAGTAGGTTTCAATTAATCCTATTTTAGGAGCCTTAATTTTTTTTACGATTAGATTATTAAGGGACGAAATTCCATTGGGCTTAATATTTAATGTTTGAACAAATTTGTTAAAAGTATTATCAGTTTCAATCACAAATGATCCGTCTTTATAATTTTCACTCTTAAATATCCTATAAACAGGCAGCTTTTTTTTCAGTGCAAAAAACATTGCTTTATAACTTTCATTATTGCATACATTAAACACTAAATATTTTGAGTTTAAATAATTTAAGTCAGAATTAATATTGAGTTTTTTAATTAACTGTAATTGGCTTTCTAATGAAATAAAACGAGAATTAATTTCGTTGCATTCTATTCCACGATGTAAAGGTAATGACCAACTTGTTATATCGTAAGGCATAATTAATTTGCCATTTCGGGTATAGTGTCTCTCAGGGTACTTTTGCTTTTCCAAAACTTCTTTAAGAAAAGCACGGAAAGGCTGTGCCAGCGGAACAATTATATCGTTTGTTTTGATTCGAATATTACCCGATTCAAAGTCCTCTTTTGCAGAATAAACTTTTATACCGTGTTCATTGAGTAAATTAACCAAATCAATTAACTCGCTCTGATCATGTTGATTAATAGGCAGATGAAAATAATATGGTGCTGAAGATTTGCCTTTCTGAATTTCTTTTTTACAAATATTATTTCTAAATCGAAGGATATCGTTTTTTCGTAAAGAGGCAGTATTGATCAGGGAAAGAGTTGAAGAATATTCAAGTTTAACAATATCCGATAAGCGCCACCAGCCACCGGGCCACGGCAAAGGCATATTTATACTTTTTTTATATTCTGCCAAACCTTTTCCACTAACTCTCAATTCAGAAGGTTCAACATAAATTGGAGTAGCTGTATTAACGCTTGCGGCTTCGGATAACATTGCGATAACGTTTTTCCACAAACAGGTTTCTGTTGAACCCGGCCAATAATTATCAAACAAATTATGCTGTGTAACGCCACTACATCCATCATTAGTAAGATCAGTAATTAAATTTGCTCCGAAAATATTTATCCAGTTCCACAAACCTTCGTCAACATTTTCTGCTATAGGATCATGCATTGGTGGTACAAAATAGCGCACGCCGGTTTTTCCCATTTGATGTTTTTCAATCATAACTTGTGGAAACCAAGTAGAGGATGTAATTTTTGAAATTGCTTTTGTGTCTGATTGAGTTAGGGTAACAAAATCACGATTATTATCGTGGCCAACATATTTATGGTAAACTCTTGGTAAAGATGCCCCATCATATTTTGTGTTCCGGTATTTAAGATAATTTTCAACTACCATGTCCATACCATCAGGATTATGACAAGGTAGCATCATGTAAACTACATTATTTAAATTTTTAACAATTCTTCTATTATTTGACGTAATTAAATTATAGGCAATTAAGGGAGCTGATTGCGATGGTCCCACTTCGGTTGAATGCATGGATAAAGTTGCTAAGATAAAGACCTTTCCTTCTTCAGTTAATTTATTTAGTTCTTCAGAAGATAAATTAGGGTTTAAAGCAAGTTCTTTATTAATTTCTTGCAATCGCTTTAAATTTGAAATATTTTTTTCGGAAGAAATAAAAGCAATATATATTTTTTTACCTAATGGCGAAATACCAATTTCCTCCAATTTTAATTTTGAAGAAGAACTATCCAGAATTTTAAAATATTCAATCATTTGTTCGTAATTGAATAGTTGTGAATCATCCCCCGGTGTAAATCCAAAAAAACTTTTAGGATCTTGAATATTGTTTTGAGCTTGAATAGTTAAAACAAGAAATATACTGAGGATGAAAAAGATAGATATTTTTTTCATTAATGCCTCCGGTTGTGTTAGTTGAGTTTTATTGTATCTAATTTAAGCAGTGATTTTTTTTATACGGAATATAAACCTTCTTTAATAGCGAATACTATTAACTCAGCTGTGTTTTTCAAGTTTAATTTTTTTAATAATCTTGTTCTGTGATTACTAGCTGTATGAACACTGATATTTAATTTATCGGCAATTTCTTGAGTTGTGTATCCGGTAATTATCAAATCAATGATGTCTTTTTCACGATTTGTAATGCCAAAATAACTGTAAATATCATAATTGTTTTTGTGGGGGGGAGAAGTGAATAATTTATCTTTCAATATTTCAGTAATAGAACTATCAAAAAAAGTATCACCATTTATAATAATATGCATAGCTTCAATAACTTGTTTTAAATTTGACATCTTCAGAATATAGCCTTCTATGCCAGCTTGTAAGGCTGAAAATATATATTGCTTATTGTCATGCATAGTGAGCAGTAAGATTTTTGTTTCCGGGAATTTTTGTTTGATTTCATGTGAAGCAACAATTCCATCAAGATATGGCATGTTAATATCCATTAAAACTAATTCCGGTCGATGTTTGCTTACCAGTTCTATTGCCTCAAGACCATCTTTTGCTTCGCCAACAACTGAAATAGAGTCATCGAGTTTTAAAGCACTTTTTAAACTGTCACGCAATACGGAATGATCGTCAGCAATTACAACTTTTGTTTTATTCATTTTTTGTCCCTAATGGAATATTAATATTTATAAAAGTACCTTTCCCAATTTGTGAATTTATTTCACATTTGCCGTTAATAAGTTGGGCTCTTTGGTTAAAATTATTTAATCCGTGGCCTTTTGAGTTTACTGCGTTTATATCAAAACCGATTCCGTTATCTTCAATGCTGATATCCAGTTTAGTTTCGTTTCCCATTATTTTAACACTGCATCGGGTACATTTACTGTGCTTTGCAATATTAGTAACAGCTTCTTGAATAATTCTGTAAATTGTAATGCTTTGAGTTTCAGAAAGAGTTCCGTTAAAACGCGTATCATAATTGACTTCAATCCGGGTATTGTTAAAGGTTCGGGAAAGTAAATTTTCAATTGATGAAATTAAACCGAATTTTTCCAATTCTTGCGGGTGTAAATCTCGGATAATCATTCTTAATTCGTTTCCGGCACGCATCAATAGATCTTGAGATTCTGTTAAAAGAGGATGAGATATGTCCGTTATGTATTCTAAGGTTTCAAGTTTTAATTTAATACCGGTTAATAATTGTCCGATTCCATCATGTAAATCTTGTGAAATTCTTTTTCGTTCCATTTCTATTGTTTCTAACATTGTTGAGGTACGTAATTTTTGTAGCTCGTAATTATGAATTACTTGAGAAGATGTTTTTTGTTTTGTAATATCATCTATTAAACAAATCATACGAAATATTTTTTTCGATTTATTAATTACCGGGTAAAAAATCATATTTATCCATTTAATATTTTGTTTAAACTTGAAATAATTTATTTCTTCGGGAACATTAATGTCATCAAAAGGAATTTTGTTTTTCCCATCTAGTAGTTTAATTATGTTTTGAATAAAATTCGAGCGTGTTAGAAACGGTTTTTCAAAAAGATTAAAACTGTAGGATTGTTCCAAAAAAGCTCTTTCATCCGGGAAAAAATTATTAAATATTTTATTTGAGGAAATTAATTCGCCATCAGTATCAAAAACTAAAATTGCCAAGGGAGATTGAGAAATTAAAGCATCTAATTCTTCAGTCCGTTCTTCTACCATTATTTCGAGATTCTGATTGATTCTTTCCAATTCTGCTTGTGTCTGAATTAATTCGGTTATGTCATTACCCGTCCAAATTATCCATTTTTTCGATTGATCCGCTTTAGTATAAAAATTACAACTCCAGGAGATTTGTTTTATATCATTTTCTTTGGTTATTAATTCGGTGGTAATATGTTTTTGAGTTGATTCAATTCCTTGCTTGAGGGTTTTAACGGTTTCCGGATTAATAAATAATTTGCAGAGAGAAATTTTTTCGCCAACTACATCTTTAGATAGGTAACCGCTTATCATTTCCAAGGCTTTATTGAAATTTCTAATAATGCCGTTTTCATCTAATACTAAAATTAATCCGGTAGAGTTTTGCAGGATACTTAATGTAAAATCTTTTTCTTCTTTTAAGGATCTGTTATTTAAGATAATAATTCCGATAAATGCTAAAATAAGTGAAACTATAACAACGGTTCCTATAGCTACAAACCAAAAGAAATTTACCGGAATATCACCCATTAAATCACCAAATTATATTTATTTACATTAAACTAATAAAATTATTGGAATTTGTAAATTAAGTTTTCTTTAGGTATTTAATAAATGTAACATATGAAAGTGCAAAAGTAATATTGCTTACTAAATTCATTATGGTGTGCAATTCCCACACCGTTACTGTTAGTTCGGGGAAAATTAAAGTTATAGTTTGAACAAAAATAGTTCCGGCAAAATAAATCAATACGGAAATATTTATCCAAAACATATAGTTTTTGTAAATAATTAAAGTGGTATCTTTTGCTAGGGTGTATAAATTATAAATTGCAGCTAATATTAAGAGAAAAGAAGCAAAAACAGCAGAATAGGATGTGGGGGATTTTGTGTTTATATTAAATTCAAAAAGTAACCAACTGAGGGTAAACAAAAGTGGTAAAATTAATAGTTTTAGTTTTGTTAAAGGAAATTTCTTAAAAGGAAAAATAATTAAGATTAATAAAGTAAATTGTATAAAGTCAAATAATTGGTAAAACAAGATTGTTTGAAGGTTATAGGCGGTCTGAAAAATTGGAAGTATCAAGTCAAAAAAGCCACCTATAAAAAAAAGGTAGCTCAATAATCGTAAATTTTTATTTTGTTTTTTAAAAGTAATTATGCTTACTAGTACAGGAATTAGAATAGAAAACGGGGATATAAAGTATACTGTAAAATACATGATTACCTGTAATTATTGGAATTAGTCACAAAACGGGGGACATGGTCTTGCTTTTTCTAAGATAATTGTATCCATATCTTTCCCATTATTATTTACTCCTTTTAGAACAATTGTTGCTTTACCATCATCGCCTTTGGCAAAATAATATCTCAATCCTGCACAACCTTCTTGAGAGAGTAATTCCTTTACTTGTTCTCCCCAAAAGAATCCGCCTTTAATTCCGTTGGAATAATTATCTTGCAATGCAGATTGAATATAATTTGCAGCTTCTTTTGTGGTAATTCGGTGATTACATTTTTCAGGTAATGCCATATTACCTCCTTATATTGTTATTGATGGTGAAAACTAATATAAGCGAAAAAAACACAAAAGAAAAATAATCAATTCTTTTAATATTTTTTTGTTAAACTTATATTACATTTCAACGTCTTAAGCTTAAAGTTTGAGGAATTATGAAAAGAAAAAATTTCATCGAGCGTTTTATTGATTTGTATTTGAGTGATATAAGTCTCAAAGAAATCGAATTATTGATAAAACAGGAATCGGCAGAGGTTTACGGCTATTTTTCGAAAGATTCAAATGAAAACACTGAGAGTAAAAGTAAAATAAAAAGAATACTGATTTTAATTAGAAATTTATTCAATACTTTTCTCATTAAATTACCACCTTCACGAAGGATATTTTATCTTGTAGCATTGTTTTTCTTTTTGGCCGGTTACATTAATTTAAATTGGTTTTATCTGATATTCAGTTTTTTAATTCTTAATACTTTATTAGTCTTTGAACTTTTTGACAAACTTACATTAAAGGATGAATTAACAATTGCAAAAAAAATTCAGAAAAAATTAATTCCTGAAAATTATCCGAAAATTAACGGATATGAAATTTCATCTGCATATCAAAGTGCTAAGGAAATTAGTGGCGATTATTATGATTTTATTGAAAATTCCGACAGGACATTTATTTTTGTAGGAGATATTTCAGGAAAGGGAATTCCCGCAGCACTTTATATGGTAAGGGTTCAAGCAATTATTCGTTCGCTTGTAAGTTTTTATCATAATGTTAAGGATTTACTGGTTGGTCTTAAAAATACATTCTCAAATAATTTGGAAACCGGTTTTTTTCTCACGGTTATTTTTGCTTCGATTGAAAAAGACGGTCAAATTAAAATATGCAGAGCCGGGCACAACCCTCCGTTACTATACAAGGCAAGTACAAATGAATTTCTGGAGATACAACCCAAAGGTTTGGGAATCGGATTTTCGGATAGGGGAATGTTTGAAAAAACCTTAGAGGTTGCAGAGTTGGATCTGGAAAAAGATGATATTTTGTTTTTGTACACAGATGGTGTTGTGGAAGCAATGAATAAATATAAAAATCAGTTTAGTTTGCAAAAAGTGAAAAGAGTAATTGAGTTAAATGCAGATAAGTCTGCCGAAATAATTGTTGACAAGCTTAAGCAGAATATCACAAAATTTAGAGGCGATGCAATAATTCACGATGATTTAACAATGGTTTTATTGAAAAAGATTTAGTTTCTTTGATATATTTTATATTCGGGTTTATTCGGGCGGAATTTGTTGTATATATTTATTATTGCCGAATGCGCAATTCTATTTCCCCTACTTGAAGCATTTCGGTAGTTTCTAATTGCTTTATAATAATTTTGCTCAACCCCTATTCCGTTTTCAAAGCAGTATCCTAAAGTAGCTTGCGCAATTACCGAACCCATAAGAGAAGCTTTTTTTAAGAATTCCAAATCTTGTTTTAAAGTATGAGTGCTTTGTTTTGTAATTATATTTAAAACTTTTAATTGTATTTCCGCTTCTATGCTTCCCAGTTTAATTGCTTTTTCATAAAAAGTAATTGCTTTATTTAAACTATCTTTTTCTCGGCTTAATAAAACTCCCAATTCAATAATTGATGGGATGTGATTTTGAGAAGCGGCTTGTTTTAGAAATATTTTCGGTTTTTCATTTAAGAAAGATATTTCTAATCCCTGAGTTATTAAACCGGCTTTAACATAATAGGCAGAGGGAATATTTAGTTGGAGCTGTTTATTTAATTCAGTTGAAAAATCTTTTTCACTCAATAAATCGATTAAAGGCTTAGAGGCTTTATCCGCACCGTTTCTAATGGCTCTTAAAAAATATTCGGCAGCCAGAATTTTATTTTTCTTCAGCACAGTTCCGGTCTGATGCATTTTACCCAAAAAGACAAAAGATTCGGGGCTACCGTATTTTGAAGCTAATTTAACTATTTGCAAACCGGAAAAATTTTTTTGAAAAGATTTAATTGAATCGGATTCCAAACCGGTTAATTCGATTAGTTTATCTTTTTTAGAGTTCAAAAGCTTCTCTAATTTTTCTCTATTATTTGGAATGGAATCAATATTTTCTTCAAAAGCAAATTTATCATCTATTTCGATATCATCAATATTTTCACCTTTGTTTTTATTAAAATAGTAAACGGAACTTTTCTTTTTATTTTGATTATTTATTGGCATTGCCCCATATTTAATCAATTTAAGCAAAATTGGTTTAAGTTTTTTTATGCCCTGATCATAAGCGGTTTTAATCCAAAAATATGCTTTATTTAAATCTGCATTCACAACCAAATTATCAGTAAAAAAAAACCCATAATTTACCTGTGCTCCGGGAATGCCCATGTTTGCAGCTTCACGGTAATATTCAAAGGCTCTGAATGGATCCCATTTTACACCAATACCTCGGTTATGGAAATCTCCCATTGCGTAAAGCGCCGGAGGAAATTTTTGTGAAGCTGCTTTTTTAAACCAACTAATTGATTTTACAGTATCAGCAACTATTCCAACTCCAAGTAAGTACCTTACACCTAATTCGTATTGTGCAAACGGATCATTTTCCGCTGCTTTTTTTTGTAAAACGAAAGCAACAAGAAGGGGGTAATAAGAGGGATATTTTTCTTTAATGAAAGCGTGTTTATCTATTTTATATGGTTTTTGAACGGTTATGGATTTTGTAGTATCGCGCGATACGAAAGTCTGAGATATCAAAACATTCGAAGTCAGAAAAAATATTAAAAGTATGTTTAATTTTATTTTAGTCATTTGCAGTATAATATTCAAAATTTATAAACAAAAAATAATTCGAATTGTTCCTTCCCAAAAAATTTAGATTTTTTTTATTAATGTTAAAATGTTTAATCCGCTTTCTGATATATAAGTTGTTTGATCCATTAAATTTTCAATTATAAATAGTCCCATTCCCGATTCCGGTAAAGTTTCAATTTCAGAGCAGTTAAATTCTATTTTCGGTTTATTTACATTTTTTCTGGCAATACCATAATCA
The DNA here is from genome assembly GCA_964496755.1 of uncultured Melioribacteraceae bacterium. Taxonomy (GTDB): domain Bacteria; phylum Bacteroidota; class Ignavibacteria; order Ignavibacteriales; family Melioribacteraceae; genus CAZCBD01. Next base: position 3,771 of record CAZCBD010000011.1, on the reverse strand, counting down.
ATAATTTTAATTGAAATACAATTTGTATTTATTTGTAGTTTCAATTTAATAATTTCTGTTTGATTATTATTGTATGAATGTTTAATTACATTATTTAAAGATTCTAATAGAGCAATTGTTATTGAGTTACAAATCTCTTTTGAAATACCGTTTTTCGAAAGTAATAAATCGATTTTTTTTGTAAGCGGGGTTATATTATTAAAATTGCTTTTTATTGAAAAGGTTTTAACCATAAGAATCTCAAATAAAAATTATAATATAGTAAAGTATTATTCTTAAAAGAAATAATAAAAAATCAAAAAAAACCCGACTTCGTAGTCGGGTTTCATATTTTTGTATTTTACATGTTATTCAAGTTCAATAAGAATTTGATCTTTGACAACTCTATCGTCAATATTAATTTTAATACTAACAACTTTACCATCATCCGTAGAAGAAACTTCATTCATCATTTTCATTGCTTCCAGAACCAGAAGTTTGTCTCCGCGTTTAATTGTTTGTCCGGTTTTAACAAAGATTTCTTTAATAACGCCCGGGATAAAGGCAGTAATAACTTTAGTGCTTTTAGGGATAAATTTTTTACGGGACAAATATTTTTTTGTTAATTCGGTTTCATAAACCGTAAAATCCACATTTAATTTATGCATTTTTCTCACTCCTCAATTATTAGAATGGTGCGATGCCATGTTTGCGTGAAACTTCTTGTTCATTTTTATTTTTAGCCATTAACAAAGCATGCAAAATATAAGAACGAGTTTCATCCGGGTTAATAACAGCATCAATATGACCATCGCGAGCTGCTACATAAGGATTAGAGAATTTATCTTTATATTCTTGTATTTTTTCTTGTCGTGTTTTTTCCGGATCGGAAGATTGCATGATTTCTTTTCTGAAAATGATATTAGCGGCACCTTCGGGGCCCATTACGGCAATTTCGGCAGTTGGCCATGCATAAACAAAATCAGCACCCAAGTGTCTGGAACACATAGCAATGTATCCGCCACCATAGGCTTTGCGTAAAATCAAAGTGATTTTGGGTACTGTAGCTTCGCTAAAGGCATAAAGGATTTTTGCGCCATGGCGAATAACGCCGGCATGTTCCTGATCAATTCCTGGTAAATATCCGGGTAAATCTACTAATGTTAACAGTGGAATATTAAATGCGTTGCAGTAGCGAACAAATCTTGCAATCTTATCCGAAGAGTCAACATCAAGAACACCGGCTAAATAAGCAGGTTGATTTGCAACTATTCCAACTGTACTGCCGTTAAATCTTGCAAAGCCTATCACTGCATTCTGAGCCCAATTTTTTTGAACTTCAAAAAAGTCCGAATCATCGGCAAGTGCTCTAATTATATCTCTAACATCATAAGGTTTTGAGGGATCTTCGGGAACAATTTTTTCAATATTAAATTCTTCGCGAGGTTCCGAAGGTTTAATTTTATCGGCAGTTTTTTTATTGTTCCAAGGAATATATGTTAATAAGTGTTTAATTTGATCAAAGCATTCTCGTTCCGATTTTGCAAAGAAATGTGCGTTACCGGTAATCTCGGTTTGAACTCGTGCTCCGCCCAATTCTTCCATGGTAATTTCTTCACCGAGAACGGTTTTAATTACTTCCGGACCGGTAATAAACATTTTGGTAATATCATCAACCACAAAAACGAAATCGGTTAAAGCAGGTGAATAAACAGCGCCACCGGCACAAGGTCCCAAAATAACCGAAATCTGAGGAATTACGCCGGAAGCTTTAGTATTACGGTAAAATATTTCACCGTAACCGGCAAGGGAATTTACACCTTCTTGAATTCTTGCACCGCCTGAATCGTTAATTCCAATTAGAGGCACACCCATTTTAATTGCAATGTCCATTAACTTTGTGATTTTCCGTGCATGTGCTAATCCCAAAGAACCACCGGCAACCGTAAAGTCTTGGGCATAAATGCAAACAGGATGTCCGCCTAAAATTGTTCCTGTTCCTGTAACAACCCCATCGGCAGGCAGTTCTTTTTTATCCATATTAAAATCGGCACAGTTATGTTCAACAAATAAGTCTACTTCTTTAAAAGACCCTTGGTCAAGAATAGCATTAATTCTATCGCGAGCAGTCATTTTTCCCATTGACAATTGTTTCTTCATAGCTTTTTCGCCACCGCCTTGAGCTACTTTTTTTTGACGACGGAAAAAATCCATTATTTTCGATTTAATTGACATCTCTCTTCTTCTCTAATTTGTGATTAATTCATTAATTAAATTATTTTCCGGTAATAATTTTAGTTTGAAAAATTTAACATTAAACAAAATATTGAATTGATATTTTAAATCAATATTTTGTCGGCATGAAGAATATCGGAAAATAATTCGTTTTTAATATTTTCAGCATTTTTTCTTGCGCCGGCAAGTGAGTTAATTATATATCTGTTTGCTATGAAAGCTTTTCTCGGTTCAAGTTCAGCTTCATCCAAAAGCAAATATCCAATGTAAAGGTAAATATATAATTCAACCAAATCTTTTGCTGCCACATCCTGAAAGGTTTTATCTTTTTTATCGTTTACGTATTTTAAACAATCATAAAATATTTCACGAACTTCTTTCAAGAAATTTTGCAAGCGCTCCAAGCCGCCTTTGTAGGTTTTTTGTTCATATTTATCGAAGTCATCTTTTAGAATGTCATTTATTACTCCGCCAATTGCAGCTACAATTTGTAATTGTGAAGTTCCTTCGTAAATATTTGTTATTCTTGCATCGCGGGCAAATCTTTCTACACTAAATTCTTTCATGTAACCTGTACCGCCATGAATTTGCAGAGCATCGTATGTAATTTTATTAGCGTTTTCTGTAGTTACATATTTTGAAAACGGAGTTAAAAGATTAGCAAGTTTGGTAAGATGTTTTAATTTATCATTTTCTTCTTTAAAAGGTTTGCCGGCAGCTTTCAATTTTTCAATTTCAGATTCCAAAGCTTCTTTGTCGGAAACTATTTTAGCGGCACTGTAAAATAGTGAACGGCCACTTTCAAGCATTGTGCGCATATCCAAAAGCATATTTGTCATTACAGGCATTTCGTATAATTTTTTTCCGAACTGTTCGCGTTCTTTTGAATATTTTAATGCTTCACGATATGCAGCTTCCGATATTCCTATAGCTTGTGCCGATACTCCCATTCTTGCTCTGAACATTAGTTCAAATGTATATTTTATCAATCCGAATTTTCTTTTTCCAACTAGTTCTGCAGGGGTATCGTTAAATTGCAATTCGCAAGTAGGTGAGCCGTGAATTCCGAGTTTGTTTTCAATTCTGCGTACAACAACGGTATCATCGCCTTTACAAACAAAATAACTTAATCCGCGTCCGTCTTTTGTTCCCGCTTCTGAACGGGCTAAAACTAATAAGACTTCAGCATTCCCGTTTGTGATAAATCTTTTTACGCCTTTTAAAAACCAATTACCGTTTTCATCTTGGTATGCTTGTAATTTACAAGCTTGCAGATCCGATCCGGCGTCAGGTTCGGTTAAAGCCATTGCACCGGTATATTCGCCGGTTGTAAAAGGAGGTAGATATTTTTCGCGTTGTTCATCATCCCCGAATTTATTTACCGAATCGGCAATGTCTTGTAATCCGAAAATATTCATCAACGAAGCATCGGCACGAGAAACAATTTCGGTGGCCATCATGTAAAGTGGAAGGGGAATATTCAGACCGCCGTATTTTCTTGGAAGAATCATTCCGAGTAAATCGGCTTGAGCCAAATCTTTTAAATTTTCTTGTGTG
>CAZCBD010000010.1:0-27949 GCA_964496755.1 uncultured Melioribacteraceae bacterium | reverse complement strand
AAAAGGTGGTGTTATCTTTTTCATAATTCAATTACATACAGACAAGTCTGTTTATGTTTATTAAAAATTTATATGCGTTTTCGTATTGTAAGTTTAAAATTAACCGTTTTAATTCAAAAGTTTAATGCAAGCTTTCTTTGCTGCTATAATTGGCCATTCAGCTTTTTGTATTTGAGATAAAATAATAGCTCCTTCAATTAAAATTAGAACTTCATCTCCTAATTCTTCTGCACTTGGATATTTACCTTCAACTTTCACGGAAATAGGTTGGCCGGTGGGGGGACCGCCTGAAATTAGTTCAAGTCGTACGGATGTGGGACCGCTAATATCAGTGATTTTTTCCCGAAGCATATCGCGTACTTGGCGGGTTGTAATTTCTCTTTCTTCTTGTGGTTTCAATTCAACTTTTAGTTGAGCTACATTTTTTCTGGTTAGCCATTCATTGTTTCCTTGATAAAAACCTACGTTGGTAATTACGGCAGAAAGAACATCCTTGGGTAATTCTTTTGCGGCAGTTTCAAATTTTTTCATAATTCTGTTGGTTTCTTCAAGGCTTGTTCCCTCGGGCATTTGTACCAGAACCAAGAATTGATCGAAGTCTTCTTCGCCGAACATTTCAACGCCAACCAATCGGATTACTCCAAGCGATAAGAAAAATACTAAAACTAAACCGGCTACAACCAAATATCTTCTGCGCAAAGCAACAAACAGATATTTTGTGTAAAACTCTCTAAGTTTAACAAAGAATTTTTTTTCGCCCTTTTCAAAGATTTTTGATTTGGATGTCCAATCGGCATAATGCGAAGGCAATAAATAAAAGGCTTCAAAAAGCGAGGCAATTAAGGCAAGAGAAAAAACAAGCGGAATAATTCGCATAAATTTGCCCATTATTCCCGGAAGCAGCATTAGTGGTAAAAAAGCGGCAATGTTAGTTCCTATTGAAGTAAGAATTGGCAAAGCTACTTCTTTACTGCCGATAATTGCCGCATCGTGCGAATTGTAGCCAAGTAATCTGTATCGATGGCAGTTTTCCAAAACAATAATAGCATCGTCCACAATAATTCCAAGCACCATTACCAACGCAAACAAACTGGAACCGTTTAATGAGTAGCCAAGTGAATGCATAAAAATAAAAGTGATAAAAAACGAAATTGGAATTCCAAGGGCGGCAAGAAACGAGTTTGCTCGTCCTAAAAAAAAGTATAAAATCAGAAAGATTAAAATCATACCGGTAATTGCATTATTTCTGAGAACATTGATTATTCTAAGAATCCAAACAGAGTTATCATTTGCATAACTGAAAGAAATGCCATCCGGCACATTTGTTCGATATTTTTCAATAATTTTTTTTGCCGCTTCAATTACATCAATTGTATTGGCATCGCTTTTTTTGGAAATTGAAAAAGTAATTGAAGGTTTGCCGTCCAAACGTGAGATTACTGTTAATTCTTCGCGTCTGTCTTTAACTTCGGCAACATCACGAATTCTAAGAATTTGTCCGTTTGGTGAAACGCGAATAATAGTATTCCGAAGTTCATCAAGATTTTTGTATTCGCCAATTGAGCGAATAAAATATTCTTGTCGGCTAATGGAAATAGTACCGCCGGGCATATTAACATTTTTAGATTGCACGGCAAAAAGTAATTCTGTAAAACTAATGTGATAATTATTTAGTTTTTCCGGATCGGCTTCCACCCAAATCTCGCGTTTTCCCATTCCCGAAAGTTGAACTTTTGCCACACCTTTTATGTCTTTTAATTCTTCTTCCACTTCGTCGGCAATTTTTTGTGCATTAACCTCCGGAATGTCATAAGCCATAATAATATCAATTGCCGGAATAAAATCGCCGGAACTAAAATCATCAATAATAGGGTCTTTGGCTTCTTCGGGTAGTTTTACTTTGTCAATTTCCGATTTTAATTCATTGTATAATTCAACAAAGTCAGTGTGTGACATATCTTCAAATTTTACTAAAATAAATCCCAGACTGTTTCCGGCGGTTGATTGAATTTCGTCAATTTTATTTATATCGCTAATTTCGCTTTCAATTGGGTCAATAATCAGACTTTCCACTTCGGATGGGGAAGCACCCGGATAAGGTACCGTAACCATTACCCAGTTAAAGTCAATATTCGGATTAAGTTCGGTTGGCATTTGCATTAAAGAAATTCCACCGAATATAAACAATCCTATCATTAGTAAGTTTACAAGTACAGGGTTTCTAACTGAAAATTTTGCAATGTTCATTTGTACCTCGTTTGGAATTAAATTCCGATTTTAATTTTTGTGTTAATTCCTAAATTTTTCATTCCGCCAATTACAATTATATCACCTTCCGATAAACCGTTTTCAACAATAACTCTATCACCAAATCGTCCGTCTAATTTCACCTTTGTTAAAATTGCTTTTTTATTTTTAACAACATATACGTATGTATCTTCGGCTTTGTTTATTACGGCATAGTCCGGTACTGTAATTCTGTTTTCCGGAGTAGTTAGAAATAATGTTACTTTTGATGTAAATCCGGCACGAACAATATTGTTTGTATTGTCAGCTTGAATTTCAATTTCAAAGGTTCCTGTTTTTTCATTTGCTTGCGGAGAAATAAATTTTACAATACCGTTTAGGGTTAAATTGTTTACGGAAGAAAAATGCAGTTTTGCTTTGCTTCCGATTTTAATTTGACTAACAACCGATTGGGGAACACCGAAGTTTAATTTAATTTTAGATAAGTCAACCACTCTGTAAATTGGTGTGCCGGGGTTAATCATTGTACCGATTTCAATATATTTTCTGGCAATAAATCCGTTTATAGGCGATTTGATTTTAGTATCTTCGAATGATTTTTTTGCAACACTAAGTTGAGCCTTTGCCGAAAGTAATTGAGCTTGTGCATTTTTCAATTGCGAGGCGGAATTTTTAAATGCAAATTCCGAAATATCATTACTTGCATAAAGAGTGCTATCACTGGAAAAATTCAATTTTGTAACATTTAAATTGTTTTCGGCTGAAATAACTTGTGCTTTGGCTTGTTCATAATTTGATTTTGGAATTGTAAAATCGATAACGGCTAATATATCTTTTTTTGTAATATATTCACCTAATGATTTTTTGCTTTCAATAACTTTTCCGCTTACTTCGGCAACAATATCAACAGTATTAATAGCAGAAGCTATTGCAGTGTAAGTGATTTTTTGTTGCACCGATTCTTTTTTTATTTTCATTATCTCAACGGAAACAATTTTTTCTTTCGGCCTTTGTTCTGTTTTTCCAGAGTTGCTTTTTACGGTTGAATTTTTATCAGCATCATTTGAGCAAGCCGAAATAATAAGCAAGAATATTGCAAATAAGAAAATACTTTTTAATTTATTTTTCATTTTAAGCTCCAATAATTCTAGTTCAAAATAGTTTCAATTCTGCCGGTTAAGTAATAAAACTCCAATATGGCCGAAATGAAATTATATTTTGTGTTTGTTAAATTTAATTCGGAATTCTGATAATTTAGTTTTGCATCAATAAAATCAATATTTGAAATTAATCCTTTGCTTTTTTGCAGTTCAACTATCTCATAATTTTTCTTACTTAATTTCGCACTATATTTTGCAAGATTTATTTGTGTTTTTAAATTCAGAATTTTATTTACGGCTTCATTCAACAAATATCTTGTGTTTTTAATTTGATCGTTAAATTTTTCTTCTTGTTCTTTAAATGTGTAGTAAGAAGATTTTAATTTTGTGTAATTCTGAAATCCGGAGAAAATAGGCACCCTAAGATTAATCATAAAAGTTTTAGGCGAATAATCATCAAAAGCAATGGTTCCGTTTTCTCTCCAACCGTATGAATAACTTGCGCGTATTGTTGGCAAAAAAGAAGAATAGCTGTTTTGATAATTTAGTTTACTAATTTCAGTGCCTTTTTTTTGAGCTGCCAGAGCATCGTTCAGCTCTATCAATTGATTATCACTAATATTTATCATACTTAAAATTGCATCGGAATTTAAGGAGATGATTTTCTCAAATTCCAAAACAATTGAAGGGGGGATCTCTTTTTCAAGTTTAAAGTTTGCGTTAAACTTTGCATTTATTAATCGATTAAGTAAAATTTTACTACTTCTCAAGTTTGCTTCGGTATTTGCAACATTGCTTTTCTGCTGTTCCAAATCTACTTTCCATCGCAAAGTTTCGGTTTCGGAATATCTGTTTGTATTAAATAATCTTTTGGCTTTTAAATAGTTTAAGTTTGAAAGAGTTAAATATTCTTTTTGCAATTCGAGCATTTTTTGCATATGCATAACATTCAAATAAGCCTGAACAACTTGAAAAATAATATTTTTTCGTGTAGATGTATTCATTCGTTTTAGCATTTGTTTATTGGCCGAAGCAATCCTTAAGCCGTTAAAGAGAATTCCATCGAATAAGGGCATGCTTATATCAAACGAAGAATAGTAGGATTCTTGAAATACGGTTTGGGGAATATCTTTAGCTAAATCCGGGGGCAAGTATCTTCTGAAATCTCGTTCTGCAAATGTTTGTGCATCAATCCACGTGTAACGAGTATTAAAAGATAAAACGGGGAATAATTGTGCCCAAGCTTGCTTTTGATTCCACTCGGCTTGATGCAAAGCATATTTACTGGCTTTTAGTGAATTGTTTTTTGCTAATGCTCTGCTTATTGCTTCTTCCATTGTTAAAAGTTGGGTTTGTGCAAATGAAGATTGTGTGAATGAAAGTTGCACAACAATAACAAATAACAAAAATAGTATGGATGATTTTTTTAGCATTTATACTCCAATAGAATTTATTCTGAATAGAAAATTATGTTGTACCTTTATCAAATTAAACTTTGATTCGGTAAAAGTAATATTTTTATCGGTAAGTGAAAATCTAATTTATAATAAATGGAAAATAGAGAGTGGTTTTATGATTTGCGAAAAGGAGATTTAACTTTGTAATAAACAATTACATATTGCTTAATATAAATTAAATATTATTAAATTTTAAAAAGATGTGGATAAGTAAGATGAACCAAAGGGATTTGTTTTATTCCCTTCGGTTCTAAATTATTATTTTTCTTTTCCCCAAATTTTTATAAAATGATTTTTAATTTCTTCAAAAGCTTCATCAACCGAATTACAGAATTTAAACAATTTCAGATCCTCTTTACAAATCATTCCCCATTTAACCAAACCATCAAAGTTAATTATATCTTTCCAATATTCTTCATCATAAACAATTATTTTTAAATCTTTTGATATTTTCCCGGTTTGAACCAAAGTTAATATTTCTGAAAACTCATCCATTGTACCGAAACCACCCGGGAAAACAGCAATAGCTCTTGCAAGATATACGAACCAAAATTTTCTCATAAAGAAATAATGAAATTCAAAAGCATTTTCAGGCTTAATATATTTGTTAACAAATTGCTCGAACGGTAAACTGATATTAAACCCAACTGAATCACCTTTTGCTAATTTGGCTCCCTTATTGGCAGCTTCCATTATTCCGGGCCCACCACCGCTGCAAACATGAAATTTTTTTTCAAATTTGTTAGATAATGTCCACTCTGTCAATTTTTTTGCTAATTCAACAGCATCGTCATAATAATGTGCCATTTTTAATTTAGCTTCAGCTTGAATTATATTTTTTTGATTTGCTCTTTTCTTTTTACTTTCTTCTGCTTTTATTTTTTTTAGATTTGCTTTTGCATCTTTAACTGACAAAATTCTTGCAGACCCAAAAAATACCACCGTTTGTTTAATTCCGTTTTTCTTTAAGCGTGACATCGGTTCATAATATTCGGCTAATAATCTAATGGTTCTGGCATCAGGTGAGTTTAAAAATTCCTTGTTATTGTAAGCTTTTTCGAGATATTCCTTTTTTTTCATATTGGCACCATAATAATTGAAAATTACATATTTAATTATCTAATATTTTTTCAGTTTATAAAGTATTAAAATATTTAAACTTAAATTACTTTAATTGTAACTTTCAAAAAAATAGTTGCTTACCAATATAGTATTATGCGTTAGATTTGCAGGGGAAATCAAATTTTAAGATAAAAACAGAATAAAATCGACTTGTTGAATTTTATTATCGGAAATGAAAAGGCGAAGATTGTAAATTAAAATAGAGCTTGGTAGAGCTATTTTATATAAAAACCCAACTATATTGTATAGTTGGGTTTTTATTATTTGCAAACTTGATATCTATTTTGATGTATCTTTTTTAGTTACGTTATTTAATTGCTGTTGAAAATCTGTAGGCAGATCGGATTTTGATGGAGCTTGAACTCGTTGTGTACTTTGAATAATACTTTCTCTTTGTTGCGAAGAAGATTGACCCGGCAAAAAGAATAAGTTTGTAATTACAGCTAAAATCATCAAAATACTTCCTAACCACCAAGTGATTTTACTTAAAAAATCAGCAGTTCTTCTGGCACCGAATGCTGAACCTAAATTTGAACCGCCACCTAAAGTGCCTGATAATCCATCACCTTTACTTGCTTGCAATAAAACAGCTATTACAAGAAAAAATGAAACGATAATTGAAATTACTATTAAAAAATTATACATAATACTTCTCCAAATTTTGTAGCGGGGGAGGGATTCGAACCCCCGACACGCGGATTATGATTCCGCTGCTCTAACCGGCTGAGCTACCCCGCCAACAAATTTTCAAATAGATTTTAAATATATAAATTGCAAATTGAAACTTCAAGCATTTAAAATTAAAAAGTTTTGTTTTTTCTTAAAATTATGATAAAAATAGGAGCTCCAAGTATTGCAGTAATAGCGCCAACGGGTAATTCTGCCGGAGAAATTATTGTTCGCGAAATAATATCAGCTAAAATCAAATACGAGGCTCCTAGAAAAAATGATGCGGGAAAAATCTTTCTATTGTCAACCCCAAAAATTAATCTGGATACATGTGGTATCAATAATCCAACAAAACCAATTAATCCGCTGGAAGCTACAATGGTTCCTACCATTAGGCTAACTCCCAAATAGGATATTATTTTTGTTTTTTCAGCGTTTATTCCCAATTGTTTTGCTTGCGATTCACCCAAAGAAAGCAAATTGAATTTGTTGGAATTTAAAATAAGAAACAACGAACAGATAATAACAGTGGGCACTAAATAAAGATTAGTTTGCGGGGTAGCCAAAGATAAATTGCCAATCATCCAGAATATTGCGTTTCGTAATGTGTTATCAAGCATAGTTAGCATTAATAATATTGCCGCTCCAAAAAATGCGGATGTCATAACTCCGGATAATAAAAGGGTGTTTGGTTCCAGCTCACCAAATCTTTTTCCCAGAAAAAAGACTAGGAAAATCACTGTTAAAGTTCCGGCAAAAGCCATTAATTGTGTACCCAAAAAGGGAATTCCAATTAGCATTGATACTATTGCGCCAAAAGCTCCTCCTCCGGAAATTCCCAATATATAAGGTTCTGCCAAAGGGTTTTTTAGAATTGATTGAAATACAGCACCGGCAATTGAAAGTCCGCCTCCAACTGAAGCTGCCAAAATAACACGAGGTAATCTTATTTCAATTAGTATGGAATAAAAACTGTTATTTGTGTTTCCGATTAAAATTGATAAAATATCACTAAATGGTATTTTAACCGATCCGATTGATAAACCGGCTATTAGAGTGGAAACAAGTATTAAAATTAAACCTAATAAGAAAAAAGTGTAATTTTTTTTATTCAATTTTATTTTGGAAAAATTAAAAATCATTCTACCTATTTTTTGAATTCGGATTGAATTTCGTTCCATAATTTGTCAAGTAGTTTTTCTATTCCTTGTTTGGTAACGGCAGAAAACAAAATGGGCTTAGCATTTTTGCCAATGCGTAGAGTTTTAATTTTTTTCAATTCATCATCTGAAATCAAATCGATTTTAGAAATTCCAAAAATCATTTTTTTTTCGGAAAGAATTTTGCTGTATTTTTTAAGCTCATTTAGCAGAGTTGAAAAATCTTCTTCCAAAGTTTCGGATAATGATTCAACCATTACGAGAAGAATTTTTGTTCGTTCAATATGACGTAAGAATTTTAATCCGAGTCCTTTTCCTTCGTGGGCTCCTTCAATAATTCCAGGAATATCTGCAATAACAAAGGTTTTGTAATCTTTATAATTAACAATGCCGAGATTAGGTTCTAATGTGGTAAAGGGATAATCGGCAATTTTCGGTTTTGCGGCAGAAACAGAGGAGATTAGAGTGGATTTTCCCGCATTAGGAAAGCCTACCAATCCAACATCCGCAATTAATTTTAATTCAAGTGCTACATTTAATTCTTTGCCGGACTTTCCTTTTTCAAAAGTGCGTGGTGCTTGATTGGTTGGTGATTTGAACGCAGCGTTACCTTGTCCACCGTGACCACCGTTCAACACTTTAATTCTTTTGCCGTCTTCATTTAAATCTGCAATTATTTTACCCGTATCTAAATCTTTAATAATTGTTCCTACCGGGACTTTAATAACTATTGATTTTCCATTTTTACCATCTTTTAATGAGGTGCCGCCTTTGGCGCCATTTTCAGCCTCATAATTTTTTTTGTACCTAAAATCCATTAATGTGTGAAGATTATAGTTGGCTTCAAAAAAAACATCTCCACCTTTTCCGCCGTTACCACCGGCCGGCCCACCTTTGGGGACATATTTTTCTCTTCTGAAAGCAACTATTCCGTCGCCTCCTTTTCCGGATTTTATTTTTATTTCTGCATAATCAAAAAACATATTTACTCATCAAAATATTGGGAAATAATTTCTTTAAAAATTTTAAGTTCTTTATTGTTTTCTTTAATATTGTTTAAGCTTAAAATGCTTTCCATAGTGGCTTCAGCTTCTTGAAAAGTATTACATTTTGAAATCTTTTCGATAACATTAGAAAAATCTTCCATATCGTAATCGAAAACCACCTCTATAATTTTTGTCATTTTTTTATGTTCAAGTAAATCGGAGATATCGATTTCCACTTTATTTTTTGAATTCGAAATATTTTCAAATGTCAATTGCGATAGATTTTTATTGTCTAACTCTTCATTGCCGGAGTTTTCAATTGTTTTTTTTATTTCTGTATCCGATTTATCAATAAGACTTTCTTTATCAAGAATATCCTTAGAAGATATTTCGTAACTTGTATTATCAAGGTTTTTTGTTGAAGCAAAATTAGATTTATTCGGATCATTTTCCACGTTATCTTTTGTCTTTTTCTTTCCTTTTTTGAATACTTTAATTGTATCACTGATTTTTTCACTAAATGATTTTTTTGAAAATGTTTCTTTGGTTTCAAGAACGTTGATGCTATTTTCTTGTGATTGCTCATTTTCAAAATGGATAGAATCGGTATCAGCAGTTTTATTATTTATTTTTCCGGTTTCAGGAGCTTTGTTTGTCGAATTTGTATCTAAATCAGATAGTGAGATTTCGTTTTCATTTTCAGTTAAATCGATAGTTTCCGAAAAAGATTCGCCTTCAGCAAAATCTGCAACAGAATTAATGTCAGTTTCACCTTCGCTCAAGTTCTGAATTGTATTAGAATCGGAATTGTTTTCATCTTCAAGATTACTGATAATTTCTAATTTTGGAGTGTTTTCAGTGTTGATGCTTTCTAACTGAGTTTCGGATTCATCTATGGCTAATTCAATATCAACATTTTCGAATTCGTCGCTGGGGATTTCTTCGAATTCAACTTCTTCGCTTAAATTAATTTCATCTAAAATTAGCTCTTCAATTTCTTCCATTTCATCAAATATTGCCGAGTTTTTGTTTTCGTTGGCTGTTTCAGAATCGAAGCGTGGATTATTTTCAGAGTTTTCATTAATGCCTGTGTTTGGTTTTCCTTCGCTGATGGGAACATTTAATTTTATTGTTATGATGTTTTCCTCGGAAGAAGATTGGGCAGATGGATTTTCTTTTCCCGATTCCGGCAAGTAATCATTATCGGCATTCAAATATGTTTCGCTGGTATCAGGAGAATTTGTGTCTTCAGCATTATCATTTTGCAGATCAATTTTCGGTTTTTCTTTGTCGTTTTCCGGAAAAAGATCAAGTTCATTCTGATTCTCGTTTTGAGAAGCAGGGGTGTTTTTTATTTTAATATGTTGAGTTTGTTCTTCCGGCGCAGTTTGTTGTAAATCGGAAGGAGTGTTGCTCAAAGATTCGTTTTCATTGGGCGGATTGTCTTTAGAAAGGGTATCGGGATTGTTTAATTCAATACTTTCTTCATCGGCAATGTTATTTTCTTCTTCAAAAATTCTTTTGTGGAATTCAAATTCTTCCAGTAAAAACCGAGTTGTTTCGGTTTTGGAAATTAAATGTTCGGTAGAAAATTCTTTTAATTTTAGGGAAATACTTCTTAGATTTTTGTCCTGTAAAAATGTATAAACCGCATCGGTTGGTATTTGCTTGGAATTATTTGCCAAGCCAAAAAAATCGGAAATTTCATTTAAAGCGGTTTCAATTATAAATTGATAATTTGTACTAATATTAACTTCGTCAATTTTGTTTAATACATCTTTTAATTCGTTTTTTTCAATTTCCACAACTTGTTTTTTTTCTAGATAAGCGGAAATAATTTTTATCAGATAATCATAATAATAAACATAATTTAGAATTTGTTTGATTTCGGGAATAGATTTTAAATTTTTAGATTCAAAAAGAAATCTAATAATTGTCCAATTTGGTCTGCATAAAAAATTTATGTTAAATGAAACAGCGTGCAAAACAAGTTTAGAAATGTACTCATATCCAAATCTCTTTTTTGCGATTATCGATTTAGCAATTACAGAAAAGCTATTTTCAATTTCACTACCCGAATAATCGAAAATAGAATTGCGTAATAATTTTTGCCTGTCTTCAAACACTAAATACTCTATCTCTGCAGAAATATATTTTATTATGGCCGGATGTACGCCGGCTTCTTTCATTCGTGGAATGGTAATAGTGCTTCCGAGCGACTTCAATTTATTGTTTGTTAAATCGCTGATAAATTTAATTTCATTTTCAAACATTGATTCTCCAATTGGACTTAAATGGTTTGAATTTTAATAATAAAAATAAGTATATAGAAAGCAAAATAAAAAAATAATACATCAAAGATTTTTATTATTTAAATGCTTTTTATAAATTAAGATAAAATATTCGGATATTTTATCTTAATTATGGAAAAACTTTATAATACACGAATTGAATATTATGGTAAATCTTTGGATGAAAATGATTTACCCAAAAATCCGTTCGATTTGTTTAGTCGTTTTTTTGAAATAGTACGGAAAGAAAATTTTTTAACTCCGAATGCAATGGTTTTATCTACGGTGAATAATAATATTCCTTCTTCGCGGATTGTTTTGTTAAAAGATTTTTCCGAAAATGAATTTACTTTTTTTTCCGGCAAGGGAAGTAGAAAAGAAATTGAATTTTCTAAAAATCCTAATGTTTCTTTACTATTTTATTGGGATAAATTATTTCTTCAAATCAGGATAATTGGAAGAGTAAGAGAAAGCAAGAATAGTTTTGCCGAAAAATATTTTGCAACCAGGCCCAGGGAAAGTAAAATAGCTGCACGAGTTTCGGTACAAAGTAAAACAATTCCGAACAGAGACTTTTTGGAAAATAGATTTAAAGAAGAATCCGGAAAGTTTAAAAATAAAGAAATTCCCAAGCCCGAACATTGGAAAGGGTATTCGGTTGTTCCTTTTGAGTTTGAATTTTGGATGGGAAGAGATAGAAGATTACACGATAGAATAGTTTATGTGAAGAACAAATTTCAGGATTGGGAAATTAGAAGATTGTCTCCATAAAAAAACCCGACGCAAGTCGGGTTTTATAATCGAGGGGGGTAAATTTTTATAAATCGATATTTTTTGATTTTACTTTTGCCGTTAAAAATTCACGATTAAGACGTGCAATATTTGATACGGAAATACTTTTTGGGCATTCAGCTTCGCAGGCGTAAGTATTAGTACAGGCTCCGAATCCCATTTCATCCATTTTGGCTACCATTTTTTGAACTCGGATTTCACGTTCGGGTTGTCCTTGCGGAAGCAGGGCATATTGCGAAACTTTTGCACTTACAAACAGCATTGCCGATGCATTTTTGCAAGAAGCAACACAAGCACCACATCCAATACAAGCAGCTGCATTAAATGCTTCGGCGGCATTATCTTTTGAAATTGCAATTGCATTAGCATCAGGAACGCCACCGGTATTTATTGAAACAAAGCCACCTTCTTGTAATATTTTATCCATTGCTCTTCTATCTACAATTAAGTCTTTTAAAACAGGAAAAGCTTTTGCCCGAAACGGTTCAACATAAATTGTTTCTCCATTTTTAAAATTTCTCATGTGTAGCTGACAAGTAGTAATTTTGGGTACGGGTCCGTGTGGTTGGCCGTTAATAACTAATCCGCAGGCTCCGCAAATTCCTTCTCGGCAATCACTTTCAAAGGCAATAGGTTCTTCGCCTTTTTTTTCAAGAGATTCATTTAATTGGTCAAGCATTTCAAGAAAAGAAGCATCTGTGCTAACATTAATATCATATGTTGAAAATGTACCCGCAGCATTTGGGCCGGCTTGACGCCAGATTTTCAACTTCAAATTTATATTATTTTCACTCATTATTTATAACTCCTTTGCGATAGTTTAACATTTTCGAATGTTAATTCTTCTTTGTGCAAATTCCATTTGCCTATATCGTCAAATTCCCAAGCGGCGGTATATGCAAATTCCTCATCATTTCTTTTTGCTTCGCCTTCTTCGGTTTGATGTTCAATTCTAAAATGGCCACCGCATGATTCTTCTCTGTTTAAAGCATCTTTGGCCATAAGTTCGGCTAATTCAAGATAATCAACAACACGCATGGCTCTTTCCAAATTCTGATTCAGATCATCAGCTTTTCCAACTACCTTTACATTTTTCCAAAATTCTTCACGAAGTTCCGAAATTTCTTTGATTGCTTCTTTCAAAGTCTTTTCTTCGCGTGCCATGCCTACTTTGTGCCAAAGGATTTGTCCCAATTCTTTATGAATTTCATCAACGGTTCTTGAGCCGTTAATGGAAAGTAATTTGCTGATTAGATCCTTGATATTATTTTCAGCTTCTTTAAATTCATTTCTATCGGTATCAAGCAAAGGGTCACGATGTTCGGCAAGGTAATTCCCGATTGTATATGGGATTACAAAATAGCCGTCAGCCAAACCTTGCATAAGGGCGGATGCGCCCAAACGATTTGCGCCATGATCGGAAAAGTTTGCTTCGCCAAGTACAAACAAACCCGGAATTGTACTCATTAAATTATAATCTACCCAAAGTCCGCCCATTGTATAGTGGGGTGCCGGATAAATCATCATGGGTTCGTTGTAAGGGTTTTTGCCGGTAATAGTTTCATAAATTTCGAATAAATTTCCGTATTTTTCTTCAATAGCATCTTTACCCAAACGATTGATAGCATCTTTAAAATCAAGATAAACAGCTTCGCCGCCACCGGCTCCGCGTCCTTCATCAACCACTTCTTTTGCACTTCTCGAAGCAATATCGCGAGGGGTTAAATTGCCAAAAGAAGGATATTTTCTTTCAAGATAATAATCTCTTTCATTTTCGGGTATATCATTCGGGTGACGTTTGTCTCCGGCTGTTTTGCTAACCCAAATTCTTCCGTCGTTTCTTAAACTTTCACTCATCAAAGCTCTTTTTGATTGATTTTCGCCGTGAACGGGTAAACATGTAGGGTGAATTTGCGTAAAGCAAGGGTTTGCAAAAAAAGCACCTTTTTTATGTGCACGCCATATTGCAGTGGCATTACTATTCATTGCATTTGTAGAAAGGAAATAAACATTTGCATAACCACCGGTTGCCAAAACAACTGCATGAGCCGAATGTCGTGATATTTCTCCGGTTACTAAGTTTCTAACAATTACACCGCGGGCATGTCCGTCAACAACAACAATATCAACTAATTCGTAGCGTGTTTTTTCTTCCACTTTCCCGGCGCCGATCTGTCTATTTAATGCACTGATTGCACCCAATAACAATTGCTGTCCTGTTTGACCTTTTGCATAAAATGTTCGGGAAACCTGAGCACCGCCAAAGGAGCGATTATCCAAATTGCCGCCATAATCTCTTGCAAACGGAACTCCTTGGGCAACGCATTGGTCAATAATATTATTTGAAACCTCGGCCAATCTATATACATTAGCCTCGCGTGATCTGAAGTCGCCACCCTTTACCGTATCGTAAAAAAGTCTGTAAACGGAATCACCGTCATTCTGATAATTTTTTGCAGCGTTAATACCACCCTGAGCAGCAATGCTATGGGCTCTTCGGCTACTATCATGATAAGTAAAAAGTTTAATATTATAGCCTAATTCAGCTAAAGTTGCAGCAGCCGAAGCACCTGCCAAACCTGCTCCAACAACTATAATAGTATATTTTCGTTTATTTGCCGGATTAACTAATTTAAGATTAAATTTATGATTTGTCCATTTATCTTGAATTGGCCCGGCCGGAATTTTACTGTCTAATTTTACCATTTTAACCTCCATAGAAAAATAAATAGTAAATTGGCATTGAAGCAAAGCCGGCTGCAATTAAAAAGGAAAAAGCCGCACCAAGAAAATTAATAACCGGAGTGTATTTTTTATGATTCAATCCAAATGTTTGAAAAGCACTTTGAAAACCATGATTTAGATGAAAGCCGAGCAAAATCATCGCAAAAATATAAAAACCTGAATAAATCGGATCTTGAAATGTTTTCACAACAAGTTCAAATAAATTTGAAGCTGTTTCGGCATATGCAAATTCATACCAGAAATTTCTAAGGTGCACAATTAAAAATATACCGACAATGCTTCCCGTCCAAATCATTGTTCTGGACGAAAAGGTGCTATTCTTAGAAGATGCATTTACTGCATATTTTTGTGGTCTTGCTTTTTTGTTCGAAATGGTTAATACAATACTATTAACTATATGAAACAAGAAAATTAATCCTAAAACAATTTCAATTACTTCCAGAATTGCTCCAAATTGTTTTAAGAAATGAGCATAATTATTTAAAGCTTCTTCTGCGTTAGGAGCAAATAATTGCAAATTTCCTAAAAGATGACCAATCAGAAATAAAATTAAAAACGTCCCGGTAAGTGCCATTAATATTTTTTTCCCGATTGATGAATTTAAGCTGCGAAATAGCCAATTCATTAATCCTCCAACATTTATATTATAGTTTGTTAATTAATTAACATGAAGATTAAAAAAAAATCTTTTTAAATTATAATTCTTTTACTTATTCAAGTTTTTTATGAAAAGATTTATTACACAAACTTACAGTAAGATTATTAAAATAATATTTTAAATTTTAAATGCAATCAATTCCTATCCCTTTATCTCTCAATAATATTCAATTAATTGCATTTAATTTAATATTTAAAATATCATTATCAATAACGATTATAGTTGAAGTTTTCAATGCAAGTTTAAAGAGCAAATTTAAAGAGAATAGTTTATCTTTAAGAAATCCGAAAAATTCTTGAGGCAAAAATGAAAAAAGAAGTTACGATATTAATTGCTGAAGATGATGCAGGGCATGCTGCTTTAATAAAAAAAAATCTAAAACGTGCCGGAATTTCAAATAATATTGTCCACTTTGTGGATGGGCAACAGGTATTGGATTTTTTATTCCAAAAAAAGGAAATTGAAGATACAAGTGAAAATTCTTTTTTATTATTACTTGATATAAGAATGCCCAAGGTGGATGGTGTTGAAGTTTTAACCCAACTGAAAAAAGATCCGGAATTAAAGAAAATTCCAATCATCATTATTACTACAACCGATGATCCGAAGGAGATTAATGAATGTCACAAGTTAGGGTGTTCTACTTACATAGTGAAACCTATTGATTATAAACAGTTTATTGATGCTATTGTTCAATTGGGATTGTTCTTAACAGTAGTAGAAGTTCCTGTTATAAATAAGGTTTACCAAAATGCCAAATAATCAAAGCTTGTTTAAAATAATAGTTGTAGAAGATGATCAAAATCTGGCTTTTCTGATAAAAAAAAGGTTATCCAGAAAAGGATTTGATGTTACGGTTGTTAATTCCGGAGAAGAAGCTTTGAACACTTTAAAAATCAGGACATTTTCTTTATTGCTGATGGATTATAAATTAGTAGATTTTTCAAGCAAAGAAATTATTTTAAAATTGCATGAGTCAGGTATTAAGATTCCTTTTATAATTATGACGGGATTTGGTGACGAAAAAATTGCTGTTGAAATGATGAAACTTGGTGCCTATGATTATTTGGTGAAAGATCAGAATTTCCTCGAAATACTTGTTCCCGTTGTTGAAAAGGCAAAAGAAAAAATTGAACTGGGGCTTAAATTAAATGAGGCTAAAAATAATTTATATAAAAGTGAAATCCGATTTAGAAACTTAATTGAAAACTCTTCGGACTTAATTACTATTATTGATAAAGACGGATTTGTTAATTATCAATCTCCGTCTATTCGTTCGATATTGGGATATAATCCCGAAGATTTTTTAGGGAAAAATCTTTTTGAATATATTCATTCCGAAGATAAAATTAGATTGCAAAATTTTTTTGAAGAAATAAAGAATAATAATGCTTCAATAAGATCAACTCTTTTCCGGATTAAAAGTTATGATAGAACTTTTCATTTTTTAGAAGGCACGTTTAATAATTTACTTGCCAACACCGAGATTAATGGTATTTTATTAAACCTTAGGGATGTTACCGAAAGAATAATTGCCGAAGATCAAATAAGCAGACTTTCCGTTGCTATTGAACAAAGTCCTGTTTCCATTATTATTACAGACACAAATGCACGTATCGAATATGTTAATCCTCATTTTACTCAGGTAAGCGGATATAAACAGGAAGAAATTATTGGAAAAACTCCAAGCGTATTTAATTCGGGCAATACTCCGCGTTCCATTTATAAATCTCTTTGGGAATCAATTACTAATGGTAAATCTTGGAGAGGCGAAATTCAAAACAAAAGTAAATCGGGCAAACTTTATTGGGAAAGTGTTTCAATTTCTCCGGTACTCAATAAGAATAATCAAATTACTCACTATATTGCTGCACAAGAAGATATAACGGAAAAAAAATTAAATGAACAAAAGCTAAAAAAGGCAAACGAATTTTACCTTACTTTGCTAGAAGATTCCCCGACTATGATTTGGCGTTGTAACAAAGAAGGTGTACGTGATTATTTTAATAAAACTTGGCTGAAATTTAAAGGTTGTTCTTTGGATGAAGAGCTTGACCAGAATTGGAAAAACGGTATTCACCCTGATGACATTGAAAAATATTTAACAAAATTTAATAACGCATTGGAAAAAAGAGAACCGCTTGTTTCTACTTTCAGACTAAAGCAATCAACAAATGAATATCGGTGGATTAAAGAATTTGCTAAACCGTTTCACGATTTGGATGGATATTTTTCAGGGTTTATTGGTACTTGTTTGGATATTACCGAAAATATTCAAGCCGA
This sequence comes from uncultured Melioribacteraceae bacterium, assembly GCA_964496755.1. Classification (GTDB taxonomy): domain Bacteria; phylum Bacteroidota; class Ignavibacteria; order Ignavibacteriales; family Melioribacteraceae; genus CAZCBD01. The sequence goes on along the minus strand of CAZCBD010000010.1, from coordinate 10,439 downwards.
AGAAGCTATGCGAATTGCCAAAGAAAAGGCTGAAAAATCCGAACAATTAAAAACAGAGTTTTTGGCTCAGATGTCCCATGAAATCCGAACACCAATCAATGCAATTCTTAGTTTTACTTCACTTTTAAAATATGATTTGGAAGATAAGGTTGATGATGATATTAAGGAAAGTTTTGATATTATTGATTCCGGCGGACGAAGGTTGATTAGAACGGTTGATTTACTTTTACATATGTCTGAAATACAAACAGGTAATTATTCCATCAGTATAAAAAAATTGAATCTGATTGCCGATGTAATTAAAAGTATATTAAGCGAAATGAAAAATTTTGCGTCTTCTAAAAATATTAAGTTCGAACTATTAGTCCAAGATGATATTAATGACGAAATAAATGTAGATGAGAATTCCATAATACAAATTGTGGAAAACTTAATTGATAATGCAATTAAATACAATAAAGACAACGGTAAAGTTATAATTGAGGTTTTCAATGTTGAAGAGAAAAATATTTGTTTTAAGATAACGGATACAGGCATTGGAATAGCAAAAGAATATTTGCCGAAATTATTTGAGCCTTTTTCGCAAGAAGATTCCGGATATACAAGAAAATTTGAGGGCAACGGATTAGGGTTATCATTAGTTAAAAATTATTCAAAAATAATTAACGCCAAGATTAGTGTTAATTCGGAAAAAGGGAAAGGGTCAACCTTTACTGTTGTTTTTCCTAGGAATTGCTAATGAATCTGCGGGTGGAGTTTTTATCGAGTCTTTAATTACAAATTGTTTGTAGTGGCTGTATCTATTAAAAATTTGTTTTACGTAATTTGAAGTTTCAATTCCACGGCAATAGCCGTATTTTACAACAGGGTCGTTGTAAAACTTCTTTTGTGATTTTTTTAGAAGATATTTTTCAACATTATTATACCATTTTGTTGAATCGGCTTTAAATTTAATTGCTAATCTTCTGGCATCTAAAATATGTCCCAGGCCAACATTATAAGATGCTAAAACAAATTTTGCTCTTTCAAATTTATTCTTAATATTCTTTTTCCAAAACCGATCCAACCAATTTAAATGTCTAATTCCCGCTTTAATATTTTGTACGGGGTCAAGCGGATTATTGACTTTATATTGTTTAATTGTGCTTGGCATTAATTGCATTAATCCAACTGCTCCGGCCCAAGACTTTGCGTTAGGGTTAAATTGTGATTCCTGATAAATTAGTGATGCTATCAGTCGCCAATCCCAATTTATTTTTTTTGAATATTTTTTAAGCAATTCATCATATTTTGATATTTTACCGCTGGTACTGGCAAAAAACAGGCTACTTCGTCGAACTCTAAAAGCGTTTCGATTTTTAAAGTATCTATTATAAATGGCATAGTAATCCACCTTTTTTTTCAATTTGCCAAGCCAGTAATTTATTGTATCTCTAAGTTGAACAGCATTTTTGCGAACTGCCCAGCCAACTCTTTGATCTAATGAAATGTCGGTTTTAAAATCAATATTGCTATAATAAGCTTGGTTTAGTCTTGCTACATTTTTGTCGGCAATAGTGTAATCGATTTCACCGTTAGCAACCATTTCAATTAAATCGTCAGTTGTTAATTCGGGGTCTGCTTCTATGACTTTTATATTTCCGCCGATTTCTTCCGATAGATGAGCCAATCTTTCCAGATATGCCGAAGCATTTCTAACAACTATTGTTTTCCCGATCAAATCAACCGTAGAGCGAATAAGTTTTTTTTCAATAACATGCAACATCATATTTCGCCAATTTTTCGGTTTTCTTTGAACCAGAACTTGGCGGGTAGTTAAATGATGTGTGGTAAAGGATACCTGTTTTGCCCTGCTTTTTGTGATAGTTAAATTAAAGGCTATTAAATCCCCTTCACCCTTATAAAGCATTTCAAACATCTTATCGATGTTTTTTACAATTTTAATTTCGAGTTTAACATTTAAAAATTCGGATAATTTATTTACAAGTTCGTATTCGTAACCCATGGGTTGTCCTTTGTAAATAAAGTAGCTATAAGCATTATATCCGGTTAAAGCAATGAGTTTGCCTCTTTCTTTTATTCTATTGAAATCGAAATCAACATTTCTATTGTTTGTTTCTTGGTTGGTACAAGAAACAATTATCAATATTAAAAGTATATTGAATGTGCTTTTTAGCATTTAAAAAACTATCGTTGTTTTTTCTAATTTCTAAAAGTTAGATTATTAATTTTCCATTTACAAATTGACAGTTTTATTTTTTTTATTTATTGTATAAGCTTTTTTTTAAAGATCCGAAATATTTTTAAGATTACCCGTAAAAAACCGTCCGTAAAAGAATTGTATTTTCAAATTTAGAGATGCATTTATGTAAATCAAGAGAGTTAATTATAATACTCTGTTTCTAATTGCGCTTTTTGATAAAGCACAATTAGAAAAGAAATAAGTCTATTTTAAAAACAATATATCTTTGTTTAATATTTTTAAACTTTGATTTTATTTTGCACCATTATTTTTAGTGTAGTTTAAATTCGTAGTCAAATATTTTTCGATTTCTTTTGTTGGCACTCCTTTTCTGAACGAATAATCAATTATCTGATCTTTGTTAAGTTTACCAACATCAAAATACTTTGATTCCGGATAAGCAAAATATAATCCGCAAACGGAAGCTCCCGGCCGTATCATAAAACTATCTGTAAGTTGCATACCGGTAGTTTTTTCAACGTTAAGCAATTTAAATAATTGTTGTTTTTCGGAATGGTCCGGCTGAGCGGGATATCCTTGTGCAGGACGAATTCCAACGAATTTCATTTTCAGTAAATCTTCTTTCGAAAGGTTTTCATTAGAAGCGTAACCCCAGATTTCTTTTCGAACTTTTTCGTGTATTAATTCTGTAAAAGCTTCGGCCAATCTATCTGCCAAGGTTTTTATCATAATTGAATTATAATCGTCATTATTTTTTTCAAAATCAGCAATGGCCTTTTCAATATTTAATCCGGCTGTTGCAGCAAATCCACCGATGTAATCAATTCTTCCCGAATCTTTGGGGGCAATGTAATCTGAAAGTGCAAGATTGGGTTTCCCGTTTTCCATTTTCTTTTGTTGGCGGAGTGTATGGAATTTTGCAATCACTTTTTTTGCCGATTCATCTTCATAAATTTCTATATCATCATTATTAGTAGAGTTTGCAGGAAATAATCCGATAACGGCATTTGCCGTAAGCAATTTTTTGTCAAGAATTACTTTCAGCAAATCTTGCGCATCTTCGAATAATTTTTTTGCAGCTTCACCGTATTTTGGACTGTCAAAAATTGAGGGATATTTTCCTCTCAGTTCCCAAGCCATAAAGAAAAAAGACCAATCGATATATGGAATAATTTCTTCTAATGAAAAATCATTAAAAACAGTTATACCCAATTTTTTAGGTTTAACAATTTCAGCTGATTCCCAATTTGTTTGCAGCTTATTTTTTCTGGCACTATTTATTGGTAAATAATTATTGCCATTTAGTTTTCTTGCAAATTCGTTTTTCAATCTTTCATATTCGTTTTGCAAATTATTTCGGATTTCTTCGCGAGTTTCAAGTTTTAACAGACTGCTAACGGCTTTCACGCTTTTTGAAGCATCCATTACGTGCAAAGTAATACCGCTATAATTGGGAGCTATTTTTAGGGCGGTATGTTTTTTGGAAGTTGTTGCTCCGCCAATTAACAAGGGTTTTTTTATTCCTTTTCGTTCCAATTCACTTGCAACATGAGTCATTTCTTCTAGCGAAGGTGTAATTAAACCGCTTAAGCCAATAATATCCACATTTTGTTTTTCAGCTTCTTCAATGATTTTATCGGTAGGTACCATTACGCCTAAATCTATTACTTCGTAATTATTACAGCCTAAAACCACGCTAACAATATTTTTCCCGATATCGTGAACGTCACCTTTCACAGTTGCGAGTAATACTTTGCCGGCACTGGATTTGCCGGAAGATTTTTTTTGTTCTTCGATGTAAGGAATTAAGATAGCAACTGCTTTTTTCATAACACGTGCACTTTTTACTACTTGTGGTAAAAACATTTTTCCGGCGCCAAATAGTTCTCCTACCATATTCATTCCGTCCATCAATGGTCCTTCAATAATATTTAACGGGTCCGGATATTTTTGTCTTGCTTCTTCAACATCTTCGTCTATGTAATCCATTATTCCTTTCACCATTGCATGGCGAAGTCTTTCTTCAACACTATTTTTACGCCATACTTCGGTTTCTTCGGATTTTTTACTTTTATCGGATTTGTGTGATTCGGCATATTCAATTAATTTATCCGTGGCATTTTCGGAACGATTTAAAACTACATCTTCAACCAGTTTTAATAAATCGGGTTCAATTTCTTCGTACACTTCCAACTGACCGGCATTAACAATTCCCATATCCATACCGGCGGAAATGGCATGATAGAGAAAGACCGAATGCATTGCTTCGCGTACATGATTATTGCCTCTGAATGAAAAGGAAAGATTACTAACGCCCCCGCTTATTTTTGCATAGGGTAAATTCTTTTTTATCCATTTGGTAGCATTAATATAATCGACTGCATAATTATTATGTTCTTTTAATCCGGTGGCAACTGCAAAAATATTCGGATCAAAAATTATATCTTCAGGTGGAAATTGAACTTTTTCGGTTAAAATTTTGTAGGCTCTTTCGCAAATTTTTATTTTCCGTTCGAATGAATCGGCTTGTCCTTTTTCATCAAAGGCCATTACTACAGCAGAAGCACCATAGCCTTTTATTTTTCTTGCATGTTCAATAAATTGCTGTTCACCTTCTTTTAAACTTATTGAGTTAACAATTCCTTTACCTTGCAAACATTTTAGACCGGCTTCTATTACTTCCCATTTGGATGAGTCAATCATAACAGGTACTTTTGCAATATCCGGTTCACTTGCAATTAAGTTTAAAAATTTAACCATTGATGCTTTTGCGTCAAGCATAGCATCGTCCATATTTATGTCAATTACTTGTGCGCCGTTTTCAACTTGATGATTTGCAATTGAAAGTGCTTCTTCAAATTTTTCTTCGCGAATTAATCGTGCGAATTTTCTTGAACCTGCAACATTTGTGCGTTCACCTATATTTAAGAAAATCGATTCCGGTGTAATTACCAGAGGTTCCAAACCGGACAAGCGTAAATATTTAGGAATATCGGGTAATTTACGCGGTGTTTTATTTTCAATCATTTTGGCAAAAGCCTTTATATGTTCCGGGCCGGTGCCGCAACAACCGCCAACAATATTTAAAAAACCGCTATCAATAAATTCTTCCAATGTATCGGCCATTGTTTCGGGAGTTTCGTCGTATTCGCCCATTTCGTTTGGTAATCCGGCATTTGGGTGCACACTTACATAACATTCGGCAATTCCGGATAACTCTTCAATATAAGGGCGAAGTTGCTTTGCTCCCAGTGCACAATTCAACCCGACGCTAATTAAATTTTTTGCATGTTTCAGAGAAATGTAAAATGCCTCAGGAAGTTGTCCTGTTAATGTTCGCCCACTTGCATCGGTAATTGTTCCTGAAAGCATTATCGGTAAGTCTTTATTTATTTCCTCCGAATAATCTGCAATAGCCATAATAGCAGCCTTAGCATTTAAGGTATCGAAAATAGTTTCAACTAAAAATAAATCTACACCGCCATCAACTAATCCTCGCACCTGTTCTTTGTAAGATTTGTAGAGCTGATCGAATGTAATTGCTCTAAAACCGGGATCGTTTACATCCGGCGAAATAGATGTTGTTTTGTTTGTGGGCCCCATTGAGCCGGCAACAAATCTGGGTTTTGAAGGGTCTTGTTTCATTATTTCATCGGCAGCTTCTTTGGCCAATCGTGCCGCTTCAAAATTTATTTTGTAAACAAGATGTTCCATTTGATAATCGGCTTGTGCAACAGATGTTGCCGAAAATGTGTTTGTTTCGGTAATATCGGCACCGCATTCAAGATAAACTTTATGAATGTTTTTTATTTTATCGGGTTGTGTTAAGCATAAAATATCCACATTGCCTTTTAAATCACAAGGATGGTTTTTAAATTGTTCACCTCTGTAATCTTCTTCGGTAAGCTTCATTTGTTGAATCAACACCCCGTATGAACCATCCAATAACATTACTCTTTCATTCAAAATTTTTTTCAGTTTCCCGATTATCATTAAATCTACTCCAAGATTTATTTTTATTATTATCTTTTTATCTATAAATTTGAAAAATAAACAAGAAATATACTATAAATAGAAACGAAAATAAATTTAATACAAGAGTCGGAGGCAAAATGATTATTATTACCGGAGGTGCGGGCTTTATTGGAAGTGCGTTGGTTTCTCACCTAAATAAACTCGGACATAATAATATTATAATTGTTGACCATTTACGAAAAGAAGAAAAATGGAAAAATCTAAATGGACTCGATTTTTATGATATTATTAATAAAGATGATTTTTTTAATTGGCTGATTGATGATAGGGTTCCGTTTAGTATGGATAGTGTAATTCATTTGGGAGCTTGTTCTTATACAACGGAAAAAGATGCTGACTATCTTTTACAAAATAATTTCAGATATTCGCAAGAGCTTGTAAAATACTGTTTGCCTCGTCGCACTCGGTTTATTTATGCTTCGTCGGCTGCAACTTATGGAGACGGCTCGAATGGTTATGATGATAACACAGACAGTTTGCAATTAAACCCTTTAAATATGTACGGATACTCGAAAAACCTTTTCGATATTTGGACAAAGAAGATGGAAATTGATTCTAAAATTGTCGGATTAAAATTTTTCAATGTTTACGGACCAAACGAATACCACAAAAAGGATATGCGAAGTGTTGTGCACAAAGCTTTTGAACAAATTACGGAAACCGGAAAATTAAAACTATTTAAATCCGACAATCCCGATTATCCGGATGGTGAACAAAGAAGAGATTTTATTTATGTTAAAGATGTTACAGAAGTAATTAATTTCTTTTTTGAAAACAGAGACAAAGGCGGGTTATTCAATGTGGGTACGGGAAAATCGAGAACTTGGAATGATTTAGCCAAGGCTGTATTTAATGCAATGGATAAGCCTGTTAATATTGAATATATTGAATTGCCTCCGCACTTAAAAGGAAAGTATCAATATTTTACCGAAGCAAAAACAGATAAATTGCGTGATGCGGGTTATACAAAGGAATTTACATCGCTTGAAGATGGTATTACAGAATATATCAAAAAATATTTATTAAAAAATAAATATTTCGGACTCACAAAATAAGTACAAATAATTAATATGAAAAAATTAACGGCCGCTTTTGCGGCCTTATTTTATAACTTTATTTGCGAGATTTTATGCAAATTTTATCTACTCTTTGCTATTTACAAAAAGACGACAAAACCTTAATGCTCCACAGAGTAAAAAAAAAGAATGATTATCACAAAGGAAAATGGAACGGCTTAGGTGGTAAATTTGAACCCGGCGAAACTCCGGAAGAATGTGCTAAACGTGAAATATTTGAAGAAAGCGGTTTAAAGGTTAATAGTTTAACATTAAAGGGGTTTATTTCATTCCCGAATTTCGACAATAAAAATGATTGGTACACTTTTATTTTTACATCAAATGATTTTGAAGGAAATTTGATAGATTCGCCGGAGGGTGACTTGGCTTGGATTGAAAATAATAGAATTAAAGAATTGAACCTTTGGCCGGGGGACAAAATTTTTCTTGATTGGATTTTTCAGGATAAATTTTTCAGTGCAAAATTCTTTTACAAAAATGGCGAGTTTAAAAAATATAGTGTTGATTTTTATTAAAAAGATAAAACCTAACCATATTGTAGTACAATTACATATTCCGTATTTAATTCGATCTTAATTTATTTCAATCCTAAAATTTATCTTTGCTGCGGTTTTCTTAAATTGAATTTCCTTCCTTCTATCTGTATATTTCCTAATTAAAATTTTAGGAAATTATGAACAACATTAGAAATTTTTGCATTATTGCTCACATAGATCATGGTAAGTCAACAATTGCAGACGGGCTACTTGAATTAACCGGCACTGTTTCCGAACGAGATGCTAAAAAGCAGGTGCTCGATGATATGGATTTGGAACAGGAGCGTGGAATTACAATTAAATCGCACGCCATTCAGATGAAATATAAACCCAAAGAAATTGAATATACATTAAATCTGATAGATACTCCGGGGCATGTTGATTTTACTTATGAAGTTTCTCGCTCGCTTGCTGCTTGCGAAGGAGCACTATTAGTTGTAGATGCTTCGCAAGGAGTTGAAGCTCAAACAATTAGTAATCTATATCTGGCTTTTGATGCCGGCTTGGAAATTATTCCGGTAATAAATAAAATTGATTTGCCCAGTGCTATGGTAGAGGTTGTTAAAGGGCAAATTATCGACTTAATCGGATGCGATGAAAGTGAAATAATTTTGGCTAGTGCCAAAACTCGTGAAGGAATGAAAGAAATTTTAGATGCAATTGTAGAAAGAGTTCCCGCGCCCAGCGGAGAGCAGGAACAACCGTTGCAGGCTTTAATATTTGATTCTGTCTTCGATTCCTATCGCGGAGCAATTGCTTTTATCAGAGTTTTTAACGGTTGTTTAAAAACAAAAGATCAGGTTAGGTTTTTTGCAAATGACAAGGAGTTTTTAGCCGAAGAAGTTGGGATTTTGGGCTTAAACAGAATTAAGACAAATGAATTAACAGCCGGCAATGTTGGCTATTTAATTGCAAACGTAAAAGATGTTCATGATACAAAAGTTGGTGATACTGTTACTCATGTAAAAAACGGTGCCGAAAATCCATTGGCCGGTTATCAGGAAATTAAACCGATGGTTTATAGCGGGCTCTATCCTACGGATTCGGATGAATATGAAGATTTACGGGATGCACTTGATAAGTTACGATTAAATGATTCCGCTTTGGTTTATGTTCCGGAAACTTCTGCGGCACTCGGTTTTGGTTTCCGTTGCGGGTTTCTCGGAATGCTTCACATGGAAATTGTTCAAGAAAGATTGGAAAGAGAATATGATCAAAACATTGTAACAACATTACCGAATGTTGAGTTTCATGTTTACAAAAAAAACGGTGACTTGGTTAATGTTGATAATCCTGCACACATGCCTCCGGTTGGTGAAATAGAAAGAGTTGAAGAACCTTTTATTAAAGCTCAAATTGTAACACCAAGTGAATACGTGGGTGCAATTATGAAGTTGGCAATGGATAAACGTGGAATTTATAAAAACACAAATTATATTGACCCTACGCGTGCAGATTTGCATTATGAATTTCCTTTAAGTGAAATTATTTTCGATTTTTATGACAAATTAAAGTCAATTTCACGAGGTTACGCATCATTTGATTATGAATATATTGGTTATGTGAAATCGGATTTGGTAAAATTGGATATTTTATTAAACGGTGAGCCGGTGGATGCGCTTTCGGCAATTGTACATACTTCCAAAGCATATGATAACGGCAGAAAAGTTTGTTCAAAATTAAAAGAATTAATTCCTCGCCAAATGTTCGAAATTGCTGTACAAGCGGCAATTGGTAACAAAGTGATTTCCAGAACTAATATAAAGGCCTTACGTAAGAATGTTTTGGCCAAATGTTATGGCGGAGATATTACTCGTAAAAGAAAATTGCTTGAGAAACAAAAAGAAGGCAAGAAAAGAATGAAGCAGGTTGGAAATGTTGAAATTCCACAGGAAGCATTTTTAGCTGTACTTAAAATTGATGAATAGTTTTTTTTGAAACAAATTAAAATGATTAACTTTTAGGTTAAATGTGTCCGACAATAATTTTTTTAAAAACATAAAGAATTTTATTAAAAAATTATTTTGGGCAATTATTCTAGCTTTTATATTTAAAATTTTTATTGCCGATACTTTTGTAATTCCTTCTGCATCAATGGAGAATACATTATTCAAAGGTGATTTGGTTCTAGTAAATAAAATTATTTTCGGAGCTTCATCGCCGCAATATATTCCTTTTACAAATATTTCCATTCCTAATTTTAGATTACATGCCTTTACTAAACCCCAAATAAATGATGTAATTGTATTTGAAACCACCAAATTATCTGAAAATTCGGAAAGAAGATACTTGATAAAAAGATGTATTGCTTTACCGGGTGATACTATTAGAATAATTAATAAACAGGTTTTTGTTAACGGCAAAAAAATATTATCACCTTTAAGCATACAATTTGAAAAAACGGGAATTTTATCTTCCGGAATTAAAAATGAAAAAATTTTCCCTAATAATAGAAATTGGAATCAAGACAATTACGGACCTTTATTAATTCCCCGAATAGGTGATACTTTGAATGCCGATTTGTATGCTGAATTATTTGATGATAAAAAGTTTGCTACTTTCAATTCGGATTTAAATTCTTATATTTTA